>NZ_BAAHAR010000005.1:0-73407 GCF_054777395.1 Nocardiopsis oceani | reverse complement strand
CGGCCTTCGGCCCGAGTCTCCCGCCAGCTCCGGCCCCACAGCCCCCGGAACCACAGAAGGGGAAGACTGATGCGCCACCTCCTCTCCGCGGGCGACCTCAGCCATGAAGAGGCCACCCTGGTCCTGGACACCGCCGCCGAACTCGCCCAGGTCGGGGACCGCTCCGTCAAGAAGCTCCCCACCCTGCGCGGACGCACCGTGGTCAACCTCTTCTACGAGGACTCCACCCGCACCCGGACCTCTTTCGAGCTCGCCGCCAAGCGCCTGTCCGCCGACGTCATCAACTTCTCCGCCAAGGGATCCAGCGTCTCCAAGGGCGAGAGCCTCAAGGACACGGCGCTCACCCTCCAAGCCATGGGCGCGGACGGAGTCGTCATCCGGCACAGCGCTTCCGGCGCCGCCCACCGACTGGCCAACTGGGTGGACGGGTCCGTTCTCAACGCGGGTGACGGCACCCACGAGCACCCCACCCAGGCGCTGCTGGACGCCTACACCATGCGCGACCGGCTGGGCCGCCTCGAGGGCCTGCGCGTGGCCGTGGTCGGCGACATCCTGCACAGCCGGGTCGCCCGCTCCAACGTCCTGCTGCTCACCACCCTGGGGGCGCACGTCACCCTGGTCGCGCCGCCGACCCTCCTGCCAGTCTCGGTACACACCTGGCCGTGTGAGGTCTCCTACGACCTCGACGACGTGCTGCCCAAGTCCGACGCGGTCATGATGCTGCGCGTCCAGGCCGAGCGCATGCAGGACTCCTTCTTCCCCTCCGTCCGCGAGTACAGCCGCAACTACGGGCTCGACGGCGAGCGGCTGGGCCGCATGCCCTCCGAGGCCATCGTCATGCACCCCGGCCCGATGGTGCGCGGCATGGAGATCTCCGCCGAGGTCGCCGACTCGCCCCGCTGCACCGTCACAGAACAGGTCGCCAACGGTGTCAGCCTGCGCATGGCCGTGCTCTACCTGTTGCTCGGTGGGTCCTAGAAGTGTTTGCTTTGGGCCTCCGCTTCGCTTCGGCCCGTGTTCGGGCGCCAAAAAGCAAGGCAGGAACCTTCGGCACCTGCGGTGTGATGGCTCGCCCACCCGTCGCCCGCCACCGCCCTCAACGGATGCCTGCGGCGCGGTACTTGTCCGAGCAATCCCACCTCCGGCACCTCCAGAACCCTGCCGGCGCCCGAACGGGGCCGGGCTTCCGCAGCCCCGACCCGGCCGCCAACTTCACGAACACGAGAAAGCCGACATCTCCATGCCCGAAAACCAAGGACCACACCTGATCCGCGGCGCCCGCCCGCTCGGCGGCGACCCCGTCGACCTGCTGTTCGCCGACGGCCAGATCGCCGCGATCGGCCCCGACCTGGAGGCCCCCGAGGGAGCACAGGTCGTGGACGCCACCGGCCTGATCGCCCTGCCCGGACTCGTGGACCTGCACACCCACCTGCGCGAGCCCGGCCGGGAGGACGCCGAGACCGTCGCCTCCGGCTCGCGCTCCGCCGCCATGGGCGGTTACACCTCCGTCCACGCCATGGCCAACACCGACCCCGTCGCCGACACCGCCGGCGTGGTCGAACAGGTCTGGCACCTGGGCCGCGAGGCCGGATACTGCGACGTGCGCCCCGTCGGCGCCGTCACCGTCGGCCTGGCCGGGAAGCAGCTCTCCGAGATCGGCGCCATGGCCGACTCCGCCGCACAGGTCCGTGTCTTCTCCGACGACGGCATCTGCGTCTCTGACGCCCTGCTCATGCGCCGCGCCCTGGAGTACGTCAAGGCCTTCGACGGCGTCGTGGCCCAGCACGCGCAGGAGCCGCGCCTCACCGAAGGCGCCCAGATGAACGAGGGCTGCGTCTCCGACCGCCTCGGCCTACCCGGCTGGCCCGCCGTCGCGGAGGAAGCGATCATCGCCCGCGACTGCCTGCTCGCCCAGCACGTCGGATCGCGCCTGCACGTGTGCCACATCTCCACCAAGGGCTCGGTCGACATCATCCGCTGGGCCAAGGAGCGCGGCTGCGACGTCACCGCCGAGGTCACCCCCCACCACCTGCTCCTCACCGATGAGCTGGTGGAGAGCTACGACCCCATCTACAAGGTCAACCCGCCGCTGCGCACCGCCGAGGACGTCGAGGCGCTGCGAGAGGGACTGGCCGACGGCACGATCGACATCGTCGCCACCGACCACGCCCCCCACCCGGTGGAGGCCAAGGAGACCGAGTGGTCCACGGCCGCCATGGGAATGGTCGGATTGGAGACCGCGTTGGCGGTCGTGCAGCGCACCATGGTCGACACCGGTCTTCTCACCTGGGCCCAGGTCGCCGACCGGATGTCCACCACGCCCGCCCGCATCGGCCGGGTGAGCGGGCACGGCCGCGAGCTGGCAGTCGGTGAACCCGCCAACGTCGTCCTGTACGACCCCGCGTCGTCGGTCGACGTCGAGGGCGCCGCCATGGTCACCAAGAGCAGCAACACCCCCTTCCGGGACATGACCCTGCCCGGCCGGGTCCGCGCCACGTTCCTGCGCGGTACCCCGACCGTCCTGGAGGGGAAGATCAATTGAGCAGCATGAACGCAGTGCAAGCCCAGGCCAGCCCTGGCGCCACAGAGGGGGGAAACGTGTCCGAGGAGACCGGCGGTCCGGCGATTCTGGTGCTTGAGGACGGGCGTGTGTTCCACGGCCGCTCCTTCGGCGCCACCGGCGAGACCTTCGGGGAGGCGGTCTTCAACACCGGGATGACCGGTTACCAGGAGACCCTCACCGACCCCTCCTATCACCGCCAGATCGTTGCGATGACCGCGCCGCACATCGGCAACACCGGGGTCAACGACGACGACCCCGAGTCCGGCCGGATCTGGGTCGCGGGCTACGTCGTCCGCGAGCCCGCGCGCATCCCCTCCAACTGGCGCGCCCAGCGCACCCTCGACGAGGAGCTGCGCCGCCAGAACGTGGTCGGGATCGCGCTCAGCGGTACCAGAGCCCTCACCCGCCACCTGCGTGACCGGGGCGCCATGCGCGCGGCCATCAGCACCGTCGAGACAGACCCCAAGGCGCTGCTCGCCCGCATCCTGGAGCAGCCCCGCATGGCCGGTTCCGACCTGGCTGCCGAGGTCAGCACCGACACGGCCTACGAGGTCCTCCCGCCCGAAGGCGTCGAGACGCGCTTCCACGTCGCGGCGGTCGACCTCGGCATCAAGGCGATGACCCCCCAGCGGCTCGCTGAGCGCGGCTGCAAGGTCACCGTGCTGCCCGCCTCCGCCACCACCGAGGACATCCTCGCCCTGGACCCGGACGGCGTGTTCTTCAGCAACGGCCCCGGCGACCCCGCCACCGCCGACCACCCCGTCGACGCTATGCGCGGTGTCCTGGACTCCGGCAGGCCGCTCTTCGGCATCTGCTTCGGCAACCAGATCCTGGGCCGCTCCCTGGGCCTGGGCACCTACAAGCTGCCCTTCGGCCACCGGGGCGTCAACCAGCCGGTGATCGACACCCGCTCCAAGAAGGTGGCGATCACCAGCCAGAACCACGGCTTCGCCGTCGACGCCCCGCTCGACACCCCCTTCGACACCCCCTACGGCCGGGCCGAGGTCAGCCACATCGGCCTCAACGACCAGGTCGTCGAGGGCCTGCGGCTGTTGGACCGACCCGTGTTCAGCGTCCAGTTCCACCCGGAGGCCGCCGCGGGTCCCCACGACGCCGCCGAGCTCTTCGACGAGTTCGTCGACCTGATGTCCGCCCAGCCCGAACCGGCTGCCAAGTAGTAAGAGGAACAGAGCATGCCGCGCCGTAGTGACCTTTCATCCGTCCTCGTGATCGGCTCCGGCCCGATCGTGATCGGGCAGGCGGCCGAGTTCGACTACTCGGGCACCCAGGCCTGCCGCGTTCTGCGGGCCGAGGGCCTCCGGGTCATCCTGGTCAACTCCAACCCGGCCACGATCATGACCGACCCGGAGATCGCCGACGCCACGTACGTCGAACCGATCACCCCCGAGATGATCGAGAAGATCATCGCCAAGGAGCGCCCCGACGCCCTCCTGCCCACCCTTGGCGGACAGACCGCGCTCAACGCCGCCGTCGACCTGCACGACTCGGGCGTCCTGGCCAAGTACGACGTCGAGCTCATCGGCGCCAACATCGACGCCATCCAGTCCGGCGAGGACCGCGAGACCTTCAAGGGGATCGTCGAGCGCATCGGCGGCGAATCCGCCCGCTCCCGCATCTGCCACACCCTCCAGGAGTGCCTGGACGCGGCTGAAGAGCTCAGCTACCCCGTCGTCGTGCGCCCCTCCTTCACCATGGGCGGCGCCGGCTCCGGCTTCGCCCATGACGAGGACGAGCTGCGCCGCATCGCGGGCCAGGGACTCGCGCTCTCCCCGACCACCGAGGTGCTCCTGGAGGAGTCCATCCTCGGCTGGAAGGAGTACGAGCTGGAGCTGATGCGCGACACCAACGACAACGTCGTGGTCGTGTGCTCCATCGAGAACCTCGACCCCATGGGCGTGCACACCGGTGACTCCATCACCGTCGCCCCCGCCATGACCCTCACCGACCGCGAGTACCAGAAGCTCCGCGACGTCGGTATCGCGGTCATCCGCGAGGTCGGAGTGGACACCGGCGGCTGCAACATCCAGTTCGCCGTCCACCCCACCACCGGCCGGATCATCGTCATCGAGATGAACCCCCGCGTGTCCCGCTCTTCGGCGCTGGCCTCCAAGGCCACCGGCTTCCCGATCGCCAAGATCGCCGCCAAGCTCGCCGTCGGCTACACGCTGGACGAGATCCCGAACGACATCACCAAGGAGACCCCGGCCAGCTTCGAGCCCACGCTCGACTACGTGGTCGTCAAGGTCCCACGCTTCGCCTTCGAGAAGTTCCCGGGTGCCGACGCCGGCCTGACCACCACCATGAAGTCGGTGGGTGAGGCCATGGCCATCGGCCGGTCCTTCCCCGAAGCGCTCCAGAAGGCCATGCGCTCCCTGGAGAAGGCAGGCGTCGGCCTGACCTGGGCGGGGGAGCCCGGCGACAAGGACGAGCTCCTCAGCCGTTCCGCGCAGCCCACCGAGCACCGCCTCCGCCAGGTCCAGCAGGCCCTCCGCGCCGGCGCCACCGTCGCGGAACTGCACGAGGCCACCAAGATCGACCCCTGGTTCCTGGACCAGATGCTGCGTCTCGAGGAGACGGCGCGCGTCCTTGCCGACGCCCCCAAACTCGACGCTGGCCTGCTCCGCGAAGCCAAGGGACTGGGATTCTCCGACGTCCAGATCGGCGAGATCACCGGCAAGTCCGAGGACGTCGTCCGCGAGCTCCGGCACGCCCTGGGTATCCACCCCGTCTACCTGACCGTGGATACCTGCGCCGCCGAGTTCGAGGCCCAGACGCCGTACCTGTACTCCAGCTACGACGAGGAGAGCGAGGTCCCGGCCGGGGACAAGCCCAAGATCATCATCCTTGGCTCGGGCCCCAACCGCATCGGCCAGGGCGTGGAGTTCGACTACTCCTGCGTCCACGCCTCCTTCGCCCTCTCCGACGCCGGGTTCGAGACCGTCATGGTCAACTGCAACCCCGAGACCGTCTCCACCGACTACGACACCAGCGACCGCCTCTACTTCGAGCCGCTCACCCTGGAGGACGTGCTCGAGGTCGTACGGGCCGAGCAGGCGGCCGGACCGGTCGTGGGCGTCATCGTCCAGCTGGGCGGGCAGACGCCCCTCGGCCTGGCCCGCCGCCTCAAGGCCGCCGGTGTGCCCATCATCGGCACCAGCCCCGAGGCCATCGACCTGGCCGAAGACCGGGGTGCGTTCGGCAAGGTCCTGAACGACGCGGGGCTGCCCGCGCCCAAGTACGGCATGGCCTACTCCTTCGCCGAGGCCAAGACCGCCGCTGACGAGATCGGCTACCCGGTCATGGTCCGCCCGTCCTACGTCCTGGGCGGCCGCGGCATGGAGATCGTGTACAGCGAGGCGATGCTCGCCGACTACATCGAGCGCAACGCCGAGGTCAGTCCCGAGCACCCCGTCCTCATCGACCGGTTCCTCGACGATGCCATCGAGATCGACGTCGACGCCCTCTACGACGGCAAGGACCTGTACCTGGGCGGCGTCATGGAGCACATCGAGGAGGCCGGGATCCACTCGGGCGACTCGGCGTGCACCCTGCCCTCGATCACCTTGGGCAGCGAGGACATCGAGCGCATCCGCTACTCCACCGAAGCCATCGCGCGCGGCACCGGGGTCCGGGGCCTGCTCAACGTCCAGTACGCGCTCGCCTCCGGCGTCCTGAACGTCCTCGAGGCCAACCCGCGCGCCTCCCGTACGGTGCCGTTCGTCTCCAAGGCCACCGCGGTGCCGCTGGCCAAGGCCGCTGCCCGCATCATGGCCGGCAGCACCGTCGCCGAGCTCCGCGCCGAGGGCCTGCTGCCCGCCAAGGGTGACGGCGGCGACCTGCCCGCCGACGCCCCGGTGTCGGTCAAGGAGGCCGTCCTTCCCTTCAACCGGTTCATCAACAAGGAGGGCGAGGGCGTCGACACCATCCTCGGCCCCGAGATGCGCTCCACCGGCGAGGTCATGGGTCTGGACACCGAGTTCGGCCCCGCGTACGCGAAGTCCCAGCTGGCGGTCAACGGTTCACTGCCCACCCAGGGCAAGGTGTTCGTCTCCGTCGCCAACCGCGACAAGCGCTCGATGATCTTCCCGGTCAAGCGCCTGGACGACCTCGGTTTCGAGATCCTGGCGACCGAGGGCACCGCCGTGGTGCTGCGCCGCAACGGGGTCCACGCCAGTGTCGTGCGCAAGCACAGCACGGGCACCGGGCCCCAGGGTGAGCCCACCATCGTGCAGCTCATCAACGACGGCGGCGTCGACCTGATCGTCAACACCCCGTTCGGTAGCGCGGGACAGTCCGGCCCGCGACTGGACGGGTACGAGATCCGGACCGCGGCCATCCTGCGCGGGGTGCCGAGTGTCACCACGGTGCAGGGTCTGGCCGCCGCGGTCCAGGCGATTGAGGCCCGCGTCCGAGGCGACGTAGGGGTCCGCTCCCTCCAAGAGCACGCCGAGTCGCTCACGGCGAGCCGTGATGCCTCCTAGGCTGTAGTGGTTGGTTCGGGCGCCGCTAGGGTTCTGCAAGGCGAGTCAAGCCGCTAGCGAGAACCCTCCGGCCCCGAACCGTATAGCTGAGTTCCAGAGAGGCTGCCAGGACAGATGAGCGACAACGGACCGGTGCAGACCAGGTGCCCCGTGCTGAACGTGCGCAGGGTGGACGCCTACTACGCCATCACCGTTGTCGCGCCGGGCATCGCCGAGCGGTTCCGCTCCGGCCAGTTCGTGTCGGTGGCGGTCGGGGGCGACCACTCCAGCACCATTCTGCGCCGCCCCTTCGCGATCCACGACGTCAAACCCGACTACGGCGGCACCGTCGAGTTCCTGTTCGCGGTGCGTGGCAGCGGGACCGCTTGGCTGTCGGAGCGGAGGTCACGCGACCTGCTCGACGTGGTCGGTCCTCTCGGCCGCCCCTTTCCCCTGCCCCGGGACCCGGTCAATTGCGTGCTCGTGGGCGGGGGCTCGGGGAGCGCGCCCCTGTTCCCGCTCGCCCTGTCGCTGCGCAGGCGCGGGTGCCGGGTGGACTTCGTACTCGGCGGTGCCTCCGCCGACCGCGTGTTCAGCGCCATCACCGCGCGCCGGATCGCCGAGACCGCCGCCTTCACCACCGACGACGGCTCCTTCGGTACACGTGGCCGGGTCACCGACGTTCTGGGGCGGGTGATCGAGGAGGCCCGTTCCGACGCCGTGTACGCCTGCGGACCCATGCCGATGCTGCGCGCGGCCACGGCGGTGGCGGGTAACCACGGGGTCCCCGTGCAGGTCGCGGTCGAGGAGACCATGGCCTGCGGTGTCGGGATCTGCATGACCTGCGTGATCCCGGTGGTGGGGGACGACGGGATCACCCGGATGGCGCGTTCCTGTGTGGACGGCCCGGTGTTCCGCGGCGAGCAGGTGCGCTTCGACGACGTCGGCACGATCCCCTTCGACGCGCTGGGCGCACCGGGGTGGAAGGGGTCGGGTGCCGCCCGCGCCTCGGAAGCCGCCCGTGACATCGCGTGACTTACCGGACCGACGGACCCGGACTGACTGACACAGCCACACAACTGACACAGCCACGCATGCGGATGCGAGCGAGCGAAGGCAATTGAACGCAGACCTCAGGACCAGGATGGGCTCCCTCCAGCTTCCGAACCCGGTGGTGACCGCCGCCGGATGCGCGGGTTCGGGGCGCGAGCTGGCCCAGTTCTTCGACATCGGCGAGATCGGTGCCGTCACCACGAAATCGCTGATGCTGGAGCCGCGGGCGGGGAGACCGGCGCCGCGCATGGCGGAGACACCCAGCGGGATGCTGAGCACCACGGGCATGCAGGGGCCGGGCGTCGACGTGTTCCTCCAAAGGGACCTGCCATGGCTGCTCTCCCGAGGGGGGAGGGCGATCGTCTCCATCGCGGGTTCGGGCGTGGGCGAGTTCGGGGAGCTGGCCAGGCGGGTCTCCGACGCGGAGGGGGTCGGCGCCATCGAGGTGAACCTCTCCTGCCTCGATCCGGCCGATCCCCAGGGGCGCTACTTCGCCGACGACGTGGCCCAGGCCGCCGCCGTGGTGCAGACGGTGCGCTCTCACGCCCGGTCGGACCTGCCCGTCCTGGCCAAGCTCTCCGCGGACGTGCCGGACGTCGTGGGCCTGGCCAGCGCCTGCGTCGCGGCCCGGGCGGACGGCCTGACCATGATCAACACCCTGCGGGGTATGAGTGTGGACACCCGGACGCTGAGGCCGACGGTCGCCGGGGGTATGGGCGGCCTCTCCGGCCCGGCGATCCGTCCGCTGGCGGTGGGGTGCGTCTACCGGGTCCACGAGGCCTTCCCCGACGTGCCGATCATCGGCATGGGCGGCGTGCGCACCGGGGCCGACGTCCTGGAGTTCATGGCCGCGGGGGCGAGCGCGGTGGCCGTGGGGACGGTGAACTTCGCCGACCCGTCGGCCTGTACGCGGGTGCTGAGGGAGTTCACCGAGGCGCTCGCTGCACGCGGGGTCGTCAAGGCCGCCGACATCGTGGGCGCCGCCCACCGGGCCGGGATCGGAGTGTGAGGGTCGGTATGCGGCGCCGCAAGGCCCTGACCGGCCTGAACGGCGTTGAGATGGCTCTGTGTGGCCAAGCGGGTGCGTCCGGCATCCGGGCGAGGGTTCGCGGGCGGCGTTCGCCTGCGGCCGTTTGGGCGGCTGTTACGGGGAAGTGATCCGGGATGGGTGCATGAAGCCTTCGATCCGGGGAATCGCACACTCTGATGGTGTGCACATGACAGTGAACGTGCATCGTCCGGTGCTTCTGTAATCACAGACGTAAATACCGACGAATGCCTCAGGCGCCGGCGCTCCGCGTCGGCGGCACACGATTGGAGATACCGAATGACCGCGCCTACCGCGCCCATCGCTGTCGCGATCGACGCCAAGGAGATCGAGACGGCGGCTACCTGGGCCTCGGCGGTCGCACCGCACGTGAGCACGGTGAAGGTGGGCCTGGAGCTGTACCTGCGGTACGGGCCCGAGGTCATCAGCGCAGTGCGCGGCGCGAACCGTGTCGGTGTCTTCCTGGACCTGAAGCTGTACGACATCCCCGCCACGGTCGCCGGTGCGGCGCGTAGTGTCGCGGGCCTTCGGCCCTCGATCCTGACCGTTCACGCAGGAGGGGGCGCGGACATGGTCCGGGCCGCGGTCGAGGCCGCTCCGGACACCAAGATCGCGGCGGTGACAGTGCTCACCTCCATGAACGAGACGGACCTTGAGCAGGTGGGGCTGCTCGGTCCGGCACGGGACGCCGTGCGACGCCTCGCGGCGCTCGCGGTGGGCGCGGGTGCGCGCGCACTGGTGTGCTCGCCGCAGGAGGTTGCGCTCGTGCGTGCTGAGGTGGGCCCGGACGTCACCCTGATCACCCCGGGCGTGCGCCCGGCGGGGGCCGACAAGGGTGACCAGTTCCGGGTGGCCACCCCTGAGGAGGCGATCGAGGCAGGGGCGGATCTTCTGGTCATCGGTCGCCCGATCACCCGTGCCGCGGACCCCGGTGCGGCGGCGTCGTCCATCGCGGCGGCCGTCCGGCGTGCCGGGGTCCGTGTCTGAAACCTCTCCGCGGGGTCCGCGGGTCCGTGTCCTGGGCGGATCCGTTAGGGAACCTGGCGGGTTGGGTGTCCGTGCCGCATCCGTCCCATCACGCGCAGTTATGGATCACGGACGGTCACCGATTAGGTGTGTCCGAAACCGAGGAATCATGGCAAAGAGTGACCCGCGTCACCCCTGGGTGACCTGCGCTGGTGGCACGGTTCACCGGCTCGTCAATCGGGACTAAAGTCCTGATTTTCGTCTCTGGCCGCAATTGAACAGTCACCCTGGGTAGTTCCTTCAATGAAATAGCCCTTGAAAGGGCACTTTACGTTGCCTAACAGGGGTCAGACCTACTAACTTGCGCAGGCGTCCGCCCTCTACAAACGAGTAGAAATCCGAGGTGACCCGGCGTGGCCCTTCCTCCCCTCACACCCGAGCAGCGCAGCGCGGCTCTCGAGAAGGCCGCCAAGGCCAGAAAAGAGCGCGCGGAGGTCAAGAACAAGCTCAAGAACGGTGGTGTCTCGCTGTCCGAGGTGCTTGCCAACGGCCTCAAGGACGAAGTCATCGGCAAGATGAAGGTTTCGGCACTGCTGGAATCCCTCCCCGGTGTCGGCAAAGTCCGTGCGAAGCAGATCATGGAGCGGCTCAACATCGCTGAGTCGCGCCGTGTCCGGGGTCTGGGCACCAACCAGCGTGCCGCCCTGGAGAGCGAGTTCGGCGACCTCACCAAGTAACACCACCGGTGAACAGCCGGACACCGTGCCCGTAGCGTCCCCCACAGTCGCTCGGAGCCGCCTCCCCAAGGGTGGCGGCGCACGGTGAGAAGTATCCGAAGCCGCGGTCGGCGGGCGGGTGGGCCCCAGGTCACACACCGTCCGCCGCACCGCGGCTCGGTGGTATAAAGGGATCTTCCCGCGACCGTACGCGGCGTTCGGGGCTGTTCCGAGGGACACGGCACCGGGGCGCCAGCACGAGCCGCCCGCGGTGCGCGCCGGGCCGCCAGCCCGGTCCCCTTGGCCGCGCACGCCGGGCCGACAGCCCATCGCGTGGCGGAGAGCCGAATGGAAGCCTGATACTCACATGCCTGCGCAGACCGCAGACCAGTCCCGACCGGCCGAGAAGCGGCTGACCGTCCTGTCCGGCCCCTCTGGCGTGGGAAAGAGCACGGTCGTGGCGCACCTGCGTCAGATCGACCCCGACCTGTGGCTCTCGGTTTCGGTGACCACCCGCAAGCCCCGCCCCGGCGAACAGGACGGCGTCCAGTACTTCTTCGTCACCGACGAGGAGTTCGACCGGCTCATCGCCGAGAACCAGCTCCTCGAGTGGGCCCAGTTCGCGGGCAACCGTTACGGAACCCCGCGAGGCCCGGTGGAGGAGCGCCTCAGCGCCGGCTTCCCCGTCCTCCTGGAGATCGAACTCCAGGGCGCGCGCCAGGTGCGCGAGTCCACGGACGACGCACTGCACGTCTTCCTCGCTCCGCCCTCCTGGGAGGAGCTGGTGCGGCGGCTGGCCGGTCGCGGCACCGAGTCCGACGAGGTGATCCAGCGCAGGCTGGAGGTGGCCAAGGTAGAGCTCGCCGCGGAGAAGGAGTTCGACACGACCTTGGTCAACACGTCCGTGCAAGAAGTGTGCGACGAGCTGCTAGCGTTGATCACTGCGCCTAAGGTGTGATAATCGGGCGTCGCTCGCGCCGACCGCACCGACTCCGGGCACCCGAACCGGATGCGCCAAGTTCTGTCCCGTCCCATCCGTCACGGCTTTCGACGAGCCGGAGACCGTCCCTGGGGGTAACAAAGTGGCTGGTACCGAGCCCGTCGCCGAAGGCATCACCAACCCGCCGATCGATGACCTGCTGGCCTGTGTCGACAGCAAGTACAGCCTGGTGACCATGGCCTCCAAGCGGGCCCGCCAGATCAACGCCTACTACGCGCAGCTCGGCGAGGGCCTGCTGGAATACGTCGGCCCGCTGGTCGAGACCCAGGTCCAGGAGAAGTCCCTGTCCATCGCCCTGCGCGAGGTCAAGTCGGGCCTGCTCACCGCGGAGCCCTACGAGGGCACCTGATCGCGCCGACCGGGCTCCTGAATGCTCTGACGCGCCCGTGACGTGTCCGCCGCCCTCCACGCCCGCCACAGGCGCGTGGAGGGCGCTGTCATGCGCGGGGTGCCGGGCTGTCCTCGGCGGCCTCGGCGGAGCGGGCCTGGTAGAACTCATGTGTGAGTGACACAGAATCCGTTCCCCAGGTGGTCCTCGGCATCGGCGGAGGCATCGCCGCCTACAAGGCGTGCGATCTGCTCCGCCAGCTGACCGAGTCAGGCCACCGTGTCCGTGTCGTGCCCACCGCCGACGCCCTGCGCTTCGTCGGTGAACCCACCTGGGCAGCTCTGTCCGGCCAGCCTGTCGCCACCGGCGTGTGGGACCAGGTCCACGAGGTTCCGCACGTGCGCATCGGCCAGTCGGCCGACCTGGTGTTCGTCGCGCCGGCCACCGCCAACATCATGGCGAAGGCCGCCGCCGGACTCGCCGACGACCTGCTGACCAACACCCTCCTCACCGCCCGCTGCCCGGTCGTGTTCGCCCCGGCCATGCACACCGAGATGTGGGAGCACTCCGCCACCCAGGCCAACGTGGCCACTCTGCGCTCGCGCGGTGCCATCGTCCTGGAACCGGCCGAAGGCCGCCTGACCGGAGCCGACACCGGTCGTGGTCGCCTGCCCGATCCCTCCGAACTCTTCGAGGCCGCGCGCCTGGTGCTCCGCCGGGGCGCCGTCGAGTCAGACCTGTTGGGCAAGCGCGTGGTGATCTCCGCCGGAGGCACCCGTGAGGCCATCGATCCGGTCCGCTTCATCGGCAACCACTCCTCGGGCAGGCAGGGGTACGCCCTGGCCCGGACCGCGGCTGCCCGCGGAGCCGACGTGACCCTGGTCGCCGCCAACGTCAGCCTGCCCGACCCGGCCGGTGTTCGCCTGGTGCGCGTGGGCTCGGCGGTGGAACTGGCCGAAACGATGGAAGCCGAACGGGTTGGCGCCGACGCCGTAGTGATGACCGCCGCGGTCGCCGACTTCCGCCCGGTCAACAGCGCGGCCTCCAAGATCAAGAAGTCCGGGGACGCCCCGGCCCCCATCGAGCTCGTGGAGAACCCCGACATCCTCGCCGGGCTGGTCGGGTCCCGGGCGGAGCGGGGGATCGCCCAGACCATCGTGGGCTTCGCCGCGGAGACTGACGACGTCATCGCCAACGGGCGGGCCAAACTGGAGCGGAAGGGCTGCGACCTGCTCGTGGTCAACCAGGTCGGTGGTGGGAAGGCGTTCGGTACGGACGACAACAAGGCGACCGTCCTCGGCGCAGACGGGTCCGTCGTGGACATTCCCACAGGCCCGAAGGAGGACCTCGCTGACCGCGTATGGAACATGGTGGTCGAGCGGCTTCCGAAATAACGGTCTCGATGGGCCGGAAAGCCCTCAGTAGCCCTGGATTCGGGCGCTGGCCGTGTCCCGTCGACGAATCTTCCGCTCTGTGCACTGGATTCCTACCGCTTAGTACGTCACACTTCCTCTTGGTGCTCTGGAACGGCTGATGCGGCCGCCCGGCCAGCACCGCCCCCATGGGTCCAGCTAGAGTGGACCAGATAACCAACCGCGTCGGTCGGCTTTGCCGCCCCCGGCAGGAGCCGAGAGCGTGCGAAGCCGTACCGACACATGTCAGCCAGCAGCCGCTGCAAGGAGTCACGCAACGTGTCCCGTCGCCTTTTCACCTCCGAGTCGGTCACCGAAGGTCATCCGGACAAGATGGCCGACCAGATCAGTGACGCGATCCTCGATGCGATGCTCACCACCGACCCCCGCAGCCGGGTCGCGGTCGAGACGCTGATCACCACAGGTCAGGTCCACATCGCGGGTGAGGTCACCACCCAGACCTACGTCGACATCCCCGCCATCGTGCGCGAAAAGATCCTCGAAATCGGCTATGACTCCTCCGCGAAGGGGTTCGACGGTGACTCCTGTGGAGTCAACGTCTCCATCGACGCCCAGTCCCCGGACATCGCCCAGGGGGTCGACACCGCCTACGAGGCGCGTGTCGAGAACGAGGAAGACGCCCTCGACCGGCAGGGCGCTGGTGACCAGGGCCTGATGTTCGGTTACGCCAACCGCGACACCCCAGAGCTCATGCCGCTGCCGATCAAGTTGGCGCACGCGCTCTCCGAGCGGCTCTCCGAGGTCCGCCGCAACGGCACGGTGCCCTACCTGCGTCCCGACGGCAAGACCCAGGTCACCGTGGAGTACGAGGGCAACACCCCGGTCCGTCTGGACACCGTCGTGGTCTCCAGCCAGCACTCCGCCGATATCAACCTCGACGAGATGCTGGCCCCGGACATCCGGGAGCACGTCATCCAGCCCGTTGTCTCCGCGTACGGTCTGGAGTCGGATGACTACCGACTTCTGGTCAACCCGACCGGCCGGTTCGAGATCGGCGGCCCGATGGGTGACGCCGGCCTGACCGGCCGCAAGATCATCGTCGACACCTACGGCGGCTACGCCCGCCACGGCGGCGGTGCCTTCTCCGGCAAGGACCCGTCGAAGGTCGACCGCTCCGCTGCCTACGCCACCCGCTGGGTCGCGAAGAACGTTGTCGCCGCCGAGCTGGCCGACCGCTGCGAGGTCCAGGTGGCCTACGCGATCGGTAAGGCCCACCCGGTCGGCGTGTTCATCGAGACCTTCGGTACCGAGAAGGTGGCCCCGGAGATCATCGAGAAGGCCGTCAAGGAGGTCTTCGACCTGCGTCCGGCCGCCATCGTGCGCGACCTGGACCTGCTGCGCCCGATCTACTCCAAGACCGCGGCCTACGGCCACTTCGGCCGTGATCTGCCGGAGTTCACCTGGGAGAGCACGGACCGCGCCGCGGCGCTGCGGTCCTTCGTGGGCCTCTAGGGGCTACGCACCAGGAGTGACCCGTTTCGTCTGAGGGCGGGCGGCTGTTCGCGGCCGTCCGCCTTTGGTGTGTTCGGGGGATACCTCCGCATGGCACATACCCATCATGACTACTCCGTGTTATCACGTATGTACAGGTAGTCATGCCGCCATGCGGAGGGGGAACACCATGGCCGTGCCAGCGGCGGTGTCAGCAGCCGGGTTGGCCGCGTTGATCGCGCTGCCCGGGCAATCGGTTCCGACGGACGACGGGCCGGTCCCCGGGGCCGGGAGCCTGCATGTCACCGTCCAAGAGCAGTCCGAGGAGCGCCTCCGCCCCGGCGACCGGGTCGAGTACACCATCCGGGTGCGCAACGCGGGTTACGAGCCGATGCCCGAGGCCCAGGTCGTCCAGTTCCTGCCGCCCTCGATGCGCTACGTGTCGGGAGCCCCTGAGGATTCTGAAGCGGGGGTCGCGGCCTGGGAGCAACCCCTGGAAGCGGGGGAGCGCGCCACTCTGACCGTGGTCGGCGAGATCACCGAGGTCCCCGAGGGCGCCCAGCAGCCGGTCTCCACGGTGTGTGTACGCCCCGGCCCCGGAGCCGACCTCGCCTCCTGTACCGCTTCCGTCCATCATGTCCCGGGGGCGCTCCACTTCGCCTGGGTGGCGGCGGGGATCGCGCTCTTGCTCGCCATTGCGGCGGCCGTGGGCGGCTATCTGCGCTACCGGGGCACCCGAGGACCGCGGCCGGAGCCGGAGGCGCCGAGCAACCACAGCCCGGGTTCGGTGCCCAACATCCGCACCTTCCCGGGCCGGGCCCCCGTCTACCAGCTGGACGCCCACCGTTAGCACAGAGTGATGGGCCGCACTCGGGAGGGGTGCGGCCCATCACTCTGTGTCAAACATTGCCAGGCTTTTCCATGGTTGATCACATGTCAAATGTCACTCTTGGTAGTTGTCTGTGCACAATTATCGCATGAACCTTTGCTCCGGATACGCGCCCACGGCGCCCAAGTCCACCGTCACCGCACGCGGCCTGATCCGCATGGCTGCTGTCTCGGCCAGTGCCGCGATGGTCGCCCCGTTCCTCTGGGGAATGGCTCCGGCCCTGGCCGACGACGCCGATCGCGTCGGTCAGGCCCACGAGTCGATCTCTCAGCCCGTAGGCCCAGTCAGCACGGATTCCGTCAACAAGGTGGAGACCGAACTGCCGGACGTCGTCGAGGACAGACTGCCACGGCAGAGTACCGGCGAGGTCGGTATTCGAGAGGCCGAGCCCGTCGAGGAGTCCGAGGAAGCGGACGCCCGGGGAACGGGCCAGTACGACAAGGGTAAGGACGAGTACCCGAAGGATCCCGAGTACCCGAAGGATCCGAAGGACCCGAAGGACCCCAAGGATCCGAAGGACCCCAAGGATCCGAAGGACCCCAAGGATCCGAAGGACCCCAAGGACCCGAAGGACCCCAAGGACCCGAAGGACCCCAAGGATCCGAAGGACCCCAAGGACCCGAAGGACCCGAAGGACCCGAAGGACCCCAAGGACCCCAAGGACCCGAAGGACCCGAAGGACCCGAAGGACCCGAAGGACCCGAAGGACCCGAAGGACCCGAAGGACCCGAAGGACCCGAAGGACCCGAAGGACCCGAAGGACCCCAAGGACCCCAAGGACCCGAAGGACCCCAAGGACCCGAAGGACCCGAAGGACCCCAAGGACCCCAAGCCTGAGAAGCCGGTCCTGGCGCAGACGGGCGCTTCGGTCGCCCTCCCAGTGGTGGGCGGTCTCCTGACCTCTCTGGCCGGCATCGGCGCTATGCTTCTCGGCCGCCGTCGCCCGTCCGTGGAGCAGAACGACAACCAGCGCTGACGGTCGCACCAGGCTGAACGTACGTACGGGCCGCCCCCTGATGGGGGCGGCCCGTACGCGTTGGGCAGGGTCAGCTCATCTCGTTGAGGGCCTTCTCCGCCTCGGTCAGCCAGGAGCGGCGGGCCTCCAAGGCGGCCTCGTGCTCCTTGATCCGGCGAGCATCGTTATTGGCCTGGGCCTTCGCCAGCTTCGCCTCCAGGTCCGCGATAGCGGTCGAGAGCTGGTTGACGGTGTCCTTCGCTCGGGCGCGCGCCTCGGGGTTCGTACGATCCCACTCGGCGTCCTCGGCCCGGCGCACGCCCTCTTCGATCTGCCGGAAGGCACCCTCCAGCTGGTCGCGCACGTCGCGGGGCAGGTCACCGGCCTCCTCCCAGGCCTCCTGGAAGTGGCGCAGGCGGGCGCGGGCGCGTCGCGGGTCGGAGATGCTCGGGATCTCCGCCTTGGCCTCCGCCAGAATCTTCTCCTTGGCGTCCGCGTTCACCCGCAACGCGGCATCCCGCTCGGCGAAGACCGCGTTACGGGCGTCGAAGAAGGTGTCCTGGGCGGCCTTGAAGCGCGCCCACAGCTTGTCCTCGCTAGCCCGGTCGGCACGGCCACTGGCCTTCCAGCGCTGCATCAGGTCGCGGTAGGCGCGGGCGGTGGGCCCCCAGTCGGTGGAGTTCGACAGGGCCTCGGCCTCGGTAACGATGCGTTCCTTGTCGGCTCGCACGACCTCCCGCTGCTGGTCCAGGTTGGCGAAGTAGGCCTTGCGCCGCTTGGAGAAGGAATTGCGGGCCGCGGACATGCGCTTCCACAGGGCCTGTTCGGTGGGGCGGTCGGCCCGCGGGGCCTTCTTCCACTCCTCGATGAGCTGGAGCATCCGCTCGCCGCCGGACTTCCAGTGCGTGGTCTCCACCGCGACCCGCTCGGCCTCGGCGACGATCCGCTCCTTGATGTCGCGGGCCTGGCCACGGGCCTGTTCCTGAGCCTGCTTCTGCTCGACCTTGCGCTCCTCGGCCCGGTCGGTCAGCTTGTCCAAGCGCCGCATCAGCGAATCCAGGTCACCGACGGCGTTGGCGTCCGTGACCGAGGTGCGGAGCTTCTCGATGCTGGCCATCGCCGCGGAGGCGGACAGATCCGTGCTGCGCAGCCGCTTCTCCAGCAGCTCCACCTCGGTCACCAGAGAGTCGTACTTGCGCCGGAAGAAGGCCAGGGCCTCCGCCGGCGCACCCGCCTGCCACGATCCGACGACCCGTTCGCCTTCGCTTGTGCGCACATAGACCGTGCCGTCATCGTCTACGCGGCCCCAAGGGTCCGTGGTCACCGTGTCCTCCTGCTGTCATGAGCCCGGCCGGTTGGGGTCGGGTTCGGGTCGTCGCGGCGGTACCGCGCCTGTTCGTGATGGGAACCACCGTGCACAAGCACGATATCCATACGTTTCGGCGGACAACGACGCGCCGTGTTTCACCTAGCAGATCGAGAGTGCTGCTCTCGCTGTCATGCCGTCTGGCCGGGCGCGGCACCCGCTGAGAAATAGGCGCAGGTCGAGGGCTCCGGCTCACTCGACGACGGTGACCAATATGGCATTACCACGCGCTGTGGCAAAGAGCCTGGGCGCGGGCGGTGACCGAATGGTGATCAAAAGCGCTCGCTGCGGACTATTCGGTTCGCCGCCTCTCCCGAGGCTCGGTAGGCTCTGCACCTGAGGGTTTGCGTGCCCCCGCCGCGAACGGCCACGCCCTCAGTGCCAGTAGGAACCACAGGACAGGACGATATCCGCCGTGCTCATCGCCGCACTTCCCACCGGGCCCCTCGCCGCGAACTGCTATGTGCTCGCACCGGCCCCGGGCGGCGCATGCGTGATCGTCGACCCCGGGCAGGAGGCCACCCCGCAGGTGGCCAAAGCCCTTGCCGAGCACGACCTGACCCCCGCGGCGGTCCTGCTCACCCACGGACACTTCGACCACGTCTGGTCGGCGGCCGAACTCGGCGACCTCCACGACATCCCGGTGTATCTGCACGACGCGGACCGCGGCCTGCTCACCGAGCCCGCGGCCGGGGTCGACGCCGGCTTCGCCGCCCAGCTGCAGATGCTTCTGGGGCCGGGGCCCTACCCCGAGCCCGCCCAGCTGGTGGAGGTCGAGGACGGCCAGGCCCTCAGCCTCGCCGGTATGGAGTTCACGGTCGAGCACACCCCCGGCCACACCCCGGGATCGGTCGTCTACCTCACCGCGACGGAGGAGGGCGTTCCCGTCATGTTCGCCGGGGACCTGGTCTTCGCCGGATCCATCGGGCGCACCGATTTCCCCGGCGGCGACGGCACGGCCATGGCGCGCAGCCTCACCAAGACCGTGCTGGGCGGTTCCGACCAGACTCAGATCCTCCCGGGACACGGTCCCGCCACCTCGGTCGAGCGCGAGCGCGCCACCAATCCGTACCTGCGCGATATCGCCGGTTGACCCAGAGTCCGCACCGGCCCATCCCGCAGGAAGCACATGACCGTCCAGCAGTCCCCCAGCGTCGACCGACCCAGTGCGTGCACTCGGGCGCACGACGGACGAGATATCCGCACCGGGCCCGCCTAGGGCGGGTTCCGGTGGGTTCCACGCCGCCCTCCCCGGGTTCGGATCCGGGTGCGCACGGGCGGTGTGCACAGGACTGGCCCGTACCGATGCGCAGGTCGGGCACACTTGACAGGAAAAAGACGCTGAAGGAGAAGTTCGTTGATACGCACGCATGAGGCAGGTGCGTTGCGCGCCGAGCACGCTGGCGCGACCGTCGTTCTGGCCGGCTGGGTCGCCCGCCGCCGGGACCACGGCGGAGTGGTCTTCCTCGACCTGCGCGAGGCCTCCGGTGTGGCCCAGGTCGTCGTCCGCGAGGACGACCTCGCCCACGACCTGCGCGCCGAGTACTGCATCAAGGTCACCGGATCGGTCCGGGTCCGCCCGGAGGGCAACGAGAACCCCGAGATCCCCACGGGTGGCGTCGAGGTCGTCGCAGACGAGATCGAGGTGCTCAGCGAGGCGGCCCCGCTGCCCTTCCAGCTGGACAACGCAGCCGAGGTCTCCGAGGAGACCCGGCTGCGCTACCGCTACCTGGACATCCGCCGCGACGAGATGGCAGAGAACCTGCGGATCCGTTCCCAGGCGACCTACATCGCGCACGAGACCATGCGCGACCTCGGGTTCACGTACATCGAGACCCCGTACATGACCCGTTCCACGCCCGAGGGCGCCCGCGACTTCCTGGTCCCGGTCCGCCTCCAGCCGGGCCACTGGTACGCGCTTCCGCAGTCCCCGCAGCTGTTCAAGCAGCTGCTCATGGTCGGCGGCATGGAGCGCTACTACCAGCTGACCCGCTGCTTCCGCGACGAGGACCTGCGCGCCGACCGTCAGCCGGAGTTCACCCAGATCGACCTGGAGATGAGCTTCGTCGACGAGGAGGACATCTTCGCCGTCGGCGAGAAGCTCTTCACCCGCCTCCTCCGCGAGGTCAAGAACATCGAGTTGCCGGCCCAGTTCCCGCGGATGCGGTACGCGGAGGCCATGGACCGCTTCGGCTCCGACAAGCCCGACCTGCGTTTCGGCCAGGAACTCGTTGAGATGACCGAGTACTTCGCCGACACCACCTTCCGCGTGTTCAAGGCCCCCTACGTGGGGGCCGTGGTCATGCCGGGCGGTGCGGGGCAGTCCCGCAAGGAGCTCGACGCCTGGCAGGAGTGGGCGCGCTCGCGCGGGGCGAAGGGTCTGGCGTACGTGCTCGTCCAGGAGGACGGCACCCTGGGCGGCCCGGTCGCGAAGAACCTGACCGACGCCGAGCGTGACGGACTGACCGCCAAGGTCGGCGCGGAGCCGGGCGACGCGATCTTCTTCGCCGCGGGCAAGCGCACCGAGAGCCAGGAGCTGCTCGGCGCGGCCCGTCTGGAGATCGGCAAGCACGGCGGCCTGATCGACACCTCCCGCTGGGAGATCCTGTGGATCACGGACATGCCGCTCTTCGAGGAGGCCGACGAGGAGGGTGCCTGGAAGCCGGTGCACCACCCCTTCACCGCCCCCGCGGTCGCCGACGAGAACGACTTCCACGACCACCCGGGTACGACCAACTCGCGCGCGTTCGACCTCGTGCTCAACGGCTACGAGCTGGTGTCGGGTTCGATCCGTATCCACCGTGCCGAGATGCAGCAGCGCATCTTCGACACGATCGGCCTGAGCAAGGAGGAAGCGGAGTCGAAGTTCGGTTTCCTGCTGGAGGCCTTCAAATTCGGCCCGCCTCCGCACGGTGGCCTGGCCGTGGGCTGGGACCGCATCATCATGCTCCTGGCCGGTCAGCCGACCATCCGCGAGGTCATCGCCTTCCCGAAGACCGCTTCGGGCGGTGACCCGCTCACCGGTGCGCCGACGCCGATCACGGGCGAGCAGCGGGGCGAGGCGGGGATCGACGTGGACCCGTCGGCGGTGGAGGCCGAGAAGGCGGAGAAGGCCGCCAAGGCCGAAAAGGCTGCTAAGCCCGCGAAGGCTTAGCGGAGCCTACAGGGTTCAGCTTCCTGTCACGGGGCGGTACAGCGGGGCACCCGCGTACCGCCCCGTTTTCGTGTTTGGCTGGTGGGGTGCTGGGGCCTAGCTGTACTCAACCCCTGTGGTCAGTACACCTAGCGCTTGGTGGCACCGCAGCGTTGGCAGCAGATGTCCTCGTCGTCGGGGTTGCTGTGGGTACAGAGCCGACAGGTCCAGTTCCACGTGACTCCGCGGAGGAGGGTGCCTGTCGCGGGGCGGGCACGTTCAGGGGGCATCGTGAATCCTCGGGGTGTGCGGCGGGTTCTCGACTGACCAGTTCGGTGCCCGGGATGAAGGCGCTTTGAACGTGCCACATTCGGCCAGAAAGGGGAAAGTGGTGATTAACAGGTCAAATGCCCCGTCCGTAATAGTGAAGCGGACCGTTCGCGGATGCGATCGGGCCCGTCATCCCCTACCGTTGGGGGCGAATCACCCTCCCATACCGTGAATCGCACGTGTCTTGGAGTGAACACAGTGCATCAACGGGACCCGTTCCATTCCGGGTCGGGGTGGGATCGGAGTGCATTTCTGCGCAACCGAGTCACACGAGCGTAACGATTCGCGCCCTGGGGTCGGCAAGGATCTAGGAACGGATCCTGTCGGTACCCCGCCGCATTGTTGGACCATCAGTCTCCGTGTTCGACGAGGTGGCGCAGCCGACGGGGGCGGGCGCCGCAGTGCCCGCTCCGGCTTCCTACCCGGACCGGGACCGTCGCCGGACACTACAATGAGCCGAATCGGTACGTTCCAGGGGTGACCGCGCCTGTGCGCGGGTGTGACGTCCGAAACGACACGAGGATGAGTCATACGTGAACGGAAAACGCGCTTCAGGCGGTGGCTCCGCGGGCGCTCTCGCGGGGGCGTTCCGCCATGCACCCGAGCCCATGGCGGTCACGGGGGCCGATGGCGCGATCCAGCACGCCAACCACGCGTTCACCGAGCTCTTCGGCCGCGGAGCCGAGGAGCTCACCGGCAAGCCGTGGTTCGAACTCCTGGAGGCCAATGACGTCGAAACCGGATCTCGGGCCCACCGCGACGCGCTCGAAGGCCGCGGGCACCGGCGCTTCCGGCTGAGCCTGTCGGTTACCGACAAGTCATCCCGCCTGGCCGAGGTGGAACTGCGGCCGGTCGCGCCGGACCCCGAGGCGGCTGACAGTGACACGCCCGCGGACCACCACGCGCCGGAGGGACGTGCGGCTGCTGTCGTGCTGTTCCACGTGCTGTCCACCGAGGAGGCGGACCTGCGCGTCGTCGGTGATCTGCGCACCGACAACTCCGACTCCGTCCTGTGGAGCCTGGACCTCAGCAACGGCCGCCTGCGCGAGCTGTTCGGCCCGACCCCCTTGGGTTCCCTCCTCGCCGGGAACGACTGCGACCTCGAGGGCATCCTCGAGCGGATCCATCCGGACGACACCGCCCGGGTCCGCGACGCCATGTCGGCCTCCTTCTCCGGACGCGACTACGAACAGCGGTTCCGGGTCTTCGACCGCCTCGGCGACGAGCGCTCCCTGCACGTGCGCGCCCGGTACGTACCCGGCGCGCCCGACCGCCTCGTCGGGATCGTCGACGACGTCACGGAACACGTCCAACTGGTCCGCAGGCTCGCCGACCGGCGCCGAACCGAGGCTGAACACGGCCGCCTGGTTACCGAACTGTCCTCCAAACTCGTCTCGGCCACCACCGTCGACAAGGTCATGGACCTGCTCAGCGAGGAGTTCCTGCCGATCTTCGGCGGCACCCACGCCATAGCGCTGTACGTCGAGGACGGCCTGCTGCGCGCCTCGCCCAGCGCCAAGGGTCGCGGCAACGTCACCCGAATCGACGGGCGCCGCGCCGACGACACAGACTTCCCGATGGGCGCGGTCATCCAGGACAGGCAGCCCCGCTTCTTCGAGAGCCGCGCCGAGATCGTCAGCCGGTTTCCCGCCGCGGTCGACCTGATGCGCTCGGTCCGCGGCCAGGCCTGGGCCACGGTGCCGATCTTCGGCGACGGCAAGATCGCCCTCGGTGTGTGGCAGATGGTCTGGGACCGGCCCCACCACGCCAGCCGGGACGAACGCGCGCTCATGCTCACCTTCGCGGGGCTGGCCGGCCAGGCCCTCCAACGGATCAAGGCACAGCAGGCGGAGCTGGAGCTGGCCGACGCCGTCCAGCGCCGCATGCTGCCCCGGCAGGTGGCGAGCTTCCCCGACATGGACATCGCCACCAAGTACCTGCCCTCCCGAGCGGAGTGGCGGATCTGCGGCGACTTCTACGACGTCATCGAGCTGCCCGATAACAAGGTCGGGCTCTTGGTCGGCGACGTCCAGGGACACGGTGTCGAGGCGGCCGCGGCCATGGGACAGATTCGTGTGGCCTTCCGCGCCTACGCCACCAACCAGTCCGATCCCGGCGTGGTCCTGGGCGAGACCAACCGCCTGCTCACCGAGACCGGCGAGATCGTCTTCGCGACCTGCGGCTACTTGGTCGTGGACCGCGAGACCGGGGTCATGCAGGCTGCCTGGGCGGGCCAGCCGCCCGCCGTGCTCGCGGCCAAGGGCGCCTACGAGTTGTGGTCCCCCGAGACCGGCCCGCCCTTGGGGGTCCTCCCGGACACCGAGTACACCGTCACCACCCGGGTCCTGGCGCCGGGCACCACGCTGCTCCTGTGTTCGGACGGGCTCGTGGAGAGCTCCGACGTCACCATGCACGACGGTCTGGCCCAGGTGGGCGAGGCACTCGCCGAACATGGGGACACCCCCAAGGCGGCCGCGCACGTCCTCGCAGAGATGGCCCCCGCGGGACGCGGCGACGACATCGCCCTACTGGTCACCCGCATGATCCCGAGAGCGGTGCCCCCGCCGGAACAGGCCGAGAGCCCCGAGAACCTGTCCGTCGGGTCCTCCGACCGCCACGAGGGCTGACTTCGGGGCACGGTCCGCGAACGTCCCCGGTCTCGCCTACCCTGGGTGCGTGTCCGAAACACTGTTCGACGATGCCGGGGCCGAAGCCGCCAAGGGACAGGAGCCGCTGGCCGTGCGTATGCGGCCGCGCTCCCTGGACGAGGTCGTGGGCCAGAGCCACCTCCTGGGCGAGGGCAGTCCGCTGCGCCGCCTGGTCGAGGACGACGCGCCCATGTCCGTGTTCCTGTGGGGTCCCCCCGGGACGGGCAAGACCACCCTCGCCACCGTCGTCAGCCGGGTCACCCAGCGCCGGTTCGTGGAACTGTCCGCGGTCAACGCCGGGGTCAAGGACGTCCGTGCGGTCGTGGACGAGGCGAAGCGGCGCATGGGCATGAACGGCACCCGCACGCTGCTCTTCGTCGACGAGGTGCACCGCTTCAACAAGACCCAGCAGGACGCCCTGCTGCCCGCGGTGGAGAACCGCTGGGTGAGCTTCATCGGAGCCACCACTGAGAACCCGTTCTTCTCCGTGGTCAGCCCGCTCCTCTCCCGCTCCCTGCTGCTGTCGCTGGAATCCCTCGACGACAGCGACATCCACGCCTTGGTGAACCGCGCGCTGACTGAGGAACGCGGGCTGGACGGCCGCTACACCCTCACCGGGGAGGGCGCCGACCACCTCGTCCGGCTGGCCGGGGGAGACGGACGCCGTTCCCTCACCTACCTGGAAGCCGCCGCGCTCGTCTCCGGGGCTCCGGCGAAAGACCCCGTGGAGATCACCGCGGAAGACGTCGAGCGGGCGGTCGACCGCCACGCCGTGCGCTACGACCGCTCCGGCGACCAGCACTACGACGTCATCAGCGCCTTCATCAAGAGCATGCGGGGCTCGGACCCCGACGCCGCCCTGCACTACCTGGCCCGCATGGTCGAGGCGGGGGAGGATCCGCGCTTCATCGCTCGGCGCCTGGTCGTACACGCCAGCGAGGACGTCGGCATGGCCGACCCCACCGCATTGCAGACCGCCGTCGCGGCCGCGCAGGCGGTGGAGCTCATCGGTATGCCCGAGGCCCGGATCAACCTGGCGCAGGCGGTCATCCACATCAGCCTCGCCCCGAAATCCAACGCGGTGATCACCGCGATCGGCGAGGCCATGGCCGACGTGCGCGCGGGCAACGCGGGACCGGTCCCGGCACACCTGCGCGACGGCCACTACAAGGGCGCGGCCGACCTCGGGCACGGGAAGGGCTACCGCTACGCCCACGACTTCCCCGGCGGGGTCGCCCCGCAGCAGCACGCCCCCGAAGGGCTCACTGAACGCGAGTACTACCGCCCGACCCAGCACGGCACCGAGCGGCGCTTTTCCGAGGTCCTCCAGAAGATCAAGAGCGTCCTCAAGGGCGGCGGTTAGGCTCCCGCCCCTGGGGTCCCTGCACAGCCGTCACCCCGAGCCGCCCCGCTCCCAAGCGGCCCCGACATCCGGGAGCCCACCCCGCCCGCAGGGCCGGGGTCAGTCCGCGAACAGCTCGGTGACCTCCACGACCTCGCGGGGGCCTTCGTCGTCCTGGTCCTCAGCGAAGGTGATCTCGACGATCATCACCGGACCCCAGCTCAGGTAGTCGACGAAATCGCTCCCGCTCAGGTCCCAGGTACCGCGCCCGTCCTCGTCGAGGAAGACGTGCTCGGGGGCGGCGCAGAACTTGGCGCACTTCACCTCGGCGTCCGGCAGGATGACGGCCTCGGCCTCGTCGCCGTCCTCATCCCACTGTTCGGCCCAGGCATCGTGGCTGGGGATCCCTTGGTTGCGCGGGATGTCGTCGTCCCGGTCGACCGGGGTGTACACCCAGGCGCGCTCCTCCTCGTTTTCCTCGACGTCCTCCGGTTCGTCCTGCTCAGCGGGATCGAACCGCACGATCAGGGTGCTGGGCTCCTCGTCCGCCTCTTCTTCCTCGGCGGCGTCCTCGTCATCGGCGTCGTCGTCCTCCTCGGCGGCCACCGGACCGGCCTCGGCGCTGCCACCGGTGATCTGGGTGATGCCCCAGACGCCTCCGCCGATGAGCACGACCGCCATCGCGACGGCCCCCGCCACGAAGAGCGTCCGGGTGGGACGGCGGTTGGACATGCGCCCTTCCAACCGGATCACCTCGGGTACCCGGGCGGGCGGCTCCACCGCGTGCCACTCGCGTTCGAGGATCCGGCCGATCTCCTCGCGGTTACCGGACGCCGGTTCCGCGCCCTCCGCGGTGTTCTCGGCCTGCCAGACGGCGATGACGGCACCGATGACCTCGCGCAGACTCGGCCGCCGGTCCGGGTTCGGGTCCAGGGCGCGCCCCACGACGGGGCGCAGGCCCTTCGGCAGGCCGTCCAGATCGAAGTCTCCCGAGGCCACGCGTTGCGCGATCTCCTCGGGCTCTCCGGGGCCGAAGGGCAGGCGTCCGGTCCCGGCGAAGGCCACGATGGCGCCCCAGGCGAACACGTCGGCCACGGGTGTGGCGATCCCGCCCCGGTAGCGCTCCGGGCTCAACCAGGTGGCGCCTGAGCCGCGCAGCCGCTCGGAATCCCCGGCGATGGCGCAGTCCATGATGTGCGGTCCGTGCGATTCCAGGAGGATCTCGCTGGGGCGCAGCGAACCGTGCGCCACCCCGCGTGCGTGTAGGGCGGACAGCCCTTCGGCCAGCCCGGTGCTCAGCGCGATCAGCTTGCCCACACCGAGACCGCCCCGTTTGGTCACGTAGTGGGAGAGGCGCTGGCCGGCCAGGTAAGGCATGGACAGCCACGGGGGGTTGGCGTCCGCGTCGAAGGTCAGGGGGGTGACCACGCGGTGGGGGTCGACCGCGGCCAGGTTCCGGAGCCGCTGGCCGAGGGCCGGGTAGATGTCGGGTGACTCCAGCTCGGGGGACTTGAGGGTCTTCACCGCGACCAGGCGGTCCTCCGAGGTGGTGGACCCGGTGTCCACGGCCGCGTAGACGGTACCGGTGGAACCCTGGCCCAGCCGTCCGAGGACGAGGTAGGGCCCGATCCGTGCCGGGTCGTCCGGGTAGAGGGGTGCCAGGTCCGGTGGTACCAGTACGGAGATCTCTCGGGGAGAACGAGGGCTCATGGGTGTCCTGTCGGTGCTTCTGGGGCCAGCGATCGGTTTCTGGGGTCGCGGTGTCCCGACATCGTAGTGAAGATCCCGCTCTGTAGTTATTCTCGCCGAAGATCTCCGCTTTCGTCGATGCCCGGGGCCTCCACCGGCCATCACGGAATGGGGCTGTTCGGATACGTGACCGCTTCCATCCGTTGCCACACCGTGGTGTCTCCCCGCGTCCCGCCGGTGGACGCGATAGGGTCGTCCGAAACCGTCCCCCGACCCGCATGGGCGGGGTGGCGAACACGGCTCGGGAGTCCCGACCGGGCGCAGTCGCTGGCCCCCCGTACCCACTCTCGGTACCCGGTGCGTGCCCGCGCGCGCCGAGACCGTTCGTACACCCTCGAAGCAACCCTCTATCTGCCTACGGAGCCTTCATGCTGACCGGAGGAGAGGTCGCCGCGCTCGTCGCCGCGGTGGTCTGGGCGGTGCTGGCCACGTTCCTGTGCGTGGCGCTCGTCAAACTGATCAAGCTCATCAACGCGACCACCAAGGTCGTTTCAGAACTGGGGGAGCGGACCCCGCCACTGCTGGACGACGTCTCCTCCACGGTGGAGCGCACCAACACCTCGCTGGAGCGCGTCGAGGAGATCACCGCCAACGTGCAGGCCTCCTCAGAGGACGTCTCCACCATGACCGCGCTCACCCGCTCGGTGTTCACCGGGCCGCTGGTGAAGGTCGCCTCGTTCTCCTACGCGATCCGGCAGGTCTTGGGGCGCCGCAAGGCCCTGGCCGTGATGCGTGGCCGCAAGCGGAAGGCGGAGCGGTGATCGGTCGACTGTTCTACCTCGCCGCGGGCGCCGCTGTCGGCGGCTACGTGGTCCACCGCGTGAACCGGGCCCGCAACGCCCTGACCCCCGGCGGTATCGCCGACCGGGTCGAGGGCCGGGTCTCGGAGTACCGAGGCGCACTCCAAGAGCTCAACGAGGACCTCGCGGAGGCCGTCCGCCAAGAGGAGGCGGAGATGCTGCGCAACTACGCGCCCAAACACCGTGGCCTGCCCGCCGCCGGTGACGCGCCGGACGAGCTCCGGGGACGCGGGTAGCCACCCCTTTTCCGGCCCCGCGGTAGCGGCGGAGCACCGGGGGAGGGGAGCGGGAGCGGGCTGCGCGGGAAGGCTCGACTTGCCGACAGGGTAAGCCTCTGGTAAATGGGCCGCTTCTGTAGGCTGGTTGGTCCGACCACAGAGGGAGGACAGCCATGTACCCGCCTCAGCCCCCGAACGGTCCCGACGAGGGCGGACACCACCAGTACCCGTCCAGCCAGCCCGGTCCGTACGGGGAGCAGCCCTACGGTGGTCAACCAGAGCAACCCCAGCCCTACGGTGCGCCGCCCGGTCCGGTTGCGCCCTATGGTGGCCAGCCCTATGGCGGTCATCCGGATCCTTACGGTGCCCCGCCGGACCCCTACGGTGCGCCGTCCGGCCCCCAGAGCGGCTCCCAGGAACCCGCAAGGATGCCCGGTACGGCCATCGCCGTCCGGGTGCTCATGTTCATCGGCGGCGTCTTCGGGCTGCTGTTCGGCGGCCTCTTCCTGCTCTCGGGCATCTTCCTCACGGGCGACAACGAGGTCACCCGTGAGTTCGCGGAGGTGTCGTCGGAGATGGGTATGGCCGTGAGCGCGGCGGAGGTCGCCGGAGTCCTCATGGTTCTCGGGACCGTCACCTTGGCCTACGGGCTCCTCTCCACCGCGCTTGCCTCGTTCATGGGACGCCGCAGCCCGGTGGTCCTGTGGCTGATCGTCGCCTTCCACGTCCTGGCCGCCCTGACCCTGGTCTTCTCCATGGTCGGCGCGGGAGACGTCTTCTCTTCGATCCCGTTCCTCTTCGCGGTCGGCATGATCATCATGATGGTGCTCCCGGTCACGCGGGCCTACTACCAGAAACCGCCGGCCAACCCCTACGTCGCCTACTGACGGACGGGGCGCCGTAGCGCCGAGGGGCCGGACACCGACCGGCCCCTCGGCCGCGCCCGCCGGGTAGGAACAACACGGTTAGTCCCTTTTCGGGTGCTCTCTGTAGAGTCTGCGACGACAAATTCCAACACGCACCCGTGAGAGGTACGCCATGCACCCCTCTAACCAGCCCGACCCCCAGCAGGGCGGATACGGCTACCCCCAGCCCCCCGTGTCACCGGGGGGTCCACCAGCCCCGATGATGCCGCATGACGACACCGTCCCCGGTCAGGCCACCACGGTCCGGGTCCTGATGTTCATCGGTGGCCCCATCGGCATCGTGGTCGGCTTGGTCATCGGGTTCATCGCCCTGCTCGGCTTCGGTACCGGCCAGCTCGTCGAAGGGCTGAACGAGGGAGACGTCGATAGCGGCGCCTTCAGCTTCCTGGCAGGGGCCGTCGGCCTCTTCGCGTTGATCCCCTTTGTCTACGGCTTCGCCTCAACCCTGCTCGCCGCTCTCATGGGCCGCCGCAAGAAGGGGATCTACTGGGGGACCGTCGCTTTCAACATCGCGGCGGCCCTGTTCCTGGTGCTCTTCGTGATCTCCGGTGACAACCTCATGCTGGTCCCGCTGGCCTTCCACGCGACGATGGCCGCGCTGATGTTCGTCCCGAGGGTCCGGGTGTTCTACGGGGTCTGACCACCTTCGCCGCACCGGGCTGATCCGGTCAGCCCGGTGCGTGGAGGGGCCGGTCACCGACCGGCCCCTCCGCTGCGCCCGGGGCACGGCCCGCCAGCGGGGATCCGTCGGCGGCCAGCGGCGATAACCTGGGAACAACCGGGCCGCCGCCCTTGTCCCCTCCGGGAACGGGTCCTCCGGCGGCCACGACAAACCATGCGCGCAGGCGTGGCGGCTCCCTCTACGATGGGCCCCTATCGACCACGCGTGACCACGGTCCCACCCAGGGACAACCCGTCGCCCAGGGCGGCGGAGCCAAGCACAGGAGGGCATCAATGGAGACGGCAGAGATCGCGCGCCGCTTCCTCAGTTTCTTCGAGAAGAACGGACACACCGTGGTGCCCTCGGCAAGCCTGATCGCCGAGGATCCCACGCTGCTGCTGGTGCCCGCAGGCATGGTCCCCTTCAAGCCCTACTTCCTGGGTCAGCGCACGCCCGCCTACGACACCGCCACCAGCGTCCAGAAGTGCATCAGGACCAAGGACATCGAGGAGGTCGGCCAGACCTCCCGGCACCTCACCTTCTTCCAGATGCTGGGCAACTTCTCCTTCGGCGACTACTTCAAGGAGAAGGCGATCCCGCTGGCCTGGGAGCTCATCACCACCCCCGTGGAGGACGGCGGCTTCGGGATCGACCCCGAGAAACTGTGGGTGACCGTCTACCTCGACGACGACGAGGCCGCTGCCATCTGGCGGGACAAGGTCGGGGTCCGGCCCGAGCGCATCCAGCGCATGGGCATGGAGGAGAACTACTGGGACATGGGCGTGCCCGGCCCCTGCGGTCCCTGCTCCGAGATCTTCTACGACCGCGGCCCCGAGTACGGGGTGGAGGGCGGTCCCGAGGCGGACGAGAACCGCTACATCGAGATCTGGAACCTCGTCTTCATGCAGTACGAGCGGGGTGAGGGGTCGGGCAAGGACTACCCGATCCTCGGGGACCTGCCCAAGCAGAACATCGACACCGGCCTGGGCCTGGAAAGGCTGGCGGCCGTCCTGCAGGGTGTCGACAACATCTACGAGACCGACATCATCGGCCGCGTGCTGCACCGCGCCGCTGAGCTGACCGGGACCGCCTACGGTGACAGCCACGAGAACGACGTGATGCTCCGCGTGGTAGCCGACCACGTGCGCAGCGCCGTCATGCTCGTCGGCGACGGCGTCAAGCCCGGCAACGAGAAGGCCGGATACGTCCTGCGCCGCATCCTGCGCCGCTCGATCCGGAACCTGCGCCTGCTCTCGGGCACCGATGCCTTCTTCCTGCACGAGCTGACCGAGGTCAGCGTCGACGCGATGAAGGACATCTACCCGGACCTGTCGGACAAGGCCGACGTCATCCACGGCGTGATCGACAACGAGGAGCGCAACTTCGCGGACACCCTCCGGGCGGGCACCACGCTCTTCGGCCGGGCGGCCGAGCGCACGCGCGCCGCGGGCGGCACCGTCTTCTCCGGTGCGGACGCCTTCCAGCTCCACGACACCTACGGCTTCCCCATCGACCTCACCCTGGAGATGGCCGCCGAACAGGGCCTGAGCGTGGACGAGGGTTCCTTCCGCGAGCTCATGCAGCGCCAGAAGGACACGGCGAAGGCGGACGCCAAGGCCAAGAAGCTCGGCAACGCGGACCTCTCCCTCTACTCCCAGATGCAGGAGAAGGCGGGCGACACCGAGTTCCTCGGTTACACCGACTCCGAGAGCGAGTCGCACGTCAAGGGCATCGTCGTGGACGGGGCCGGTGTCCCGGCCGCGCGTGCGGGAGACCGCGTCGAGATCGTCCTGGACCGTACCCCCTTCTATGGTGAGAGCGGTGGACAGCTCGCCGACACCGGAACCCTGACCGTGGACGGGCGAGGGGTGGTGGACGTCGAGGACGTCCAGAAGCCGCTCCCGGGCCTGTTCGTGCACCGGGGCAGCGTGCGCTCGGGGGAGGTCGTGCTGGACGACGCCGTGCACGCGGAGATCGACACCGGCCGACGCCGGGCGATCGAACGGTCCCACTCGGCCACCCACCTCATCCACTCCGCGCTGCGCAACGCGATCGGCCCCTCCACGGGGCAGGCGGGTTCGGAGAACCGCCCCGGCCAGCTGCGCTTCGACTTCACCGCGGACAGCGCGCTCGGCGGTGAGCGCCTGGCCGAGGTCGAGGAGGAAGTCAACACCGTCCTCGCCGGCGACATCGCGGTCCAGACCGAGGAGAAGAGCCTGGACGAGGCGCTCCAGATGGGCGCGCTGGCCATGTTCGGGGAGAAGTACGGCGACCGTGTACGCGTTGTGGAGATGAGTGACTACTCGGTCGAACTGTGCGGTGGCACGCACGTCGGTTCCACCGCGAAGCTCGGCATCGTCAAGCTGTTGGGGGAGTCCTCCATCGGCTCCGGTGTGCGCCGTGTCGAGGCGGCCGTCGGTGCGGACGCCTTCAAGCGCCTGTCCAAAGAGTCGGCCCTGGTCGGCCAGCTCTCCGAGCAGCTCAAGACGCCCCGCGAGGAGCTCCCTGAGCGGATCGACTCCATGGTCTCCCGGCTGCGGGCCGCGGAGAAGGAGATCGAGAAGCTGCGCGCCGCACAGGTGCTCCAGGCCGCGGGCGAGATCGCTGCGGGTGCGCGCCGTCACGGCTCCGCCCTCGTGGTGGCCACCGAGGCGCCGGAGGGCGCCAGCGGAGACGATCTGCGCAAGCTGGTGCTGGACGTACGCGGGCGCTTCGGTGAGGACGAGCCCGTGGTCGTGGCGATGACCGCCGTGCCCAAGGACCGTCCCGTCGTGGTGATCGCCGCGAACAAGGCGGCGCAGAAGGAAGGGATCAAGGCCGGCGAGCTCGTGGGCGTGGCGGCCAAGGCCCTCGGAGGCGGTGGCGGCGGCAAGCCGGACATCGCCCAAGGCGGCGGCAGCGACGTGGGCAAGGTCGGCGAGGCCCTTCGCGCCGTGGAGGCACGCGTCGCGGGCGTCTAGGGGAGTCCCGTGCGGCCGGCCGGGTCACCCGCGTGTGAACCGCAGTACCGGCCCTTCCCCGCAGGGCGGCCCCTTGTGAACAGCGGTGCCCTGTCAACGGCGGGGACGGAACCGGGCAGGTTCCGCCCCCGCCGAGGCCGTGCGGTGGTACCCCTCACATTCGGCGGCCGTTTCGGTGCCTCCCGACCGCCTGGGAAGGCTCCGCTACCGCGTGGCTACCGCTTCTGTCCCGCGGTCGCGAACTGGGCTTCAGCCGCGGTGCCGTGGCCGGACGTTCCGGTGACTGGGGTGGTCCGGTGACGCGGGTGGACGAAACGGACGAAACCCTGCCTGCCCCAGGTCGTAACCTCCGTGACTTACACTCAGACGGTACGTGTTCGCCCCGGACCCCGCCGTTACAGCCCGACGTGAGGCACTGAGTCCGGTCGGAGTGGTTCAGAGGGCGACTACCAGGGGTGCGGCTGCGCATCGCCATCGAATCGGGCATACTGTGGCGCGTTGCAGCCGATTCCCCAGGCTGCCTGCGCGGCCAGTCCCGCGATCCCGCAGATGAACAGGACCACCGTGTTGAGGATTTCCCAGCAGCGGTGCTGTGCCGTCGACGGCACAGCTCGCCTGAGCACCGACCCCACCCCCGGGGAGGCGTCCTCGTGAGGCAAGGTGCACGCCTGGCGGTAGACCCGGGCAACGCGCGTATCGGGGTCGCCGCGAGCGACCCGAGCGGTATGCTCGCAAGCCCCGTCGAGACGGTCGCGCGTGGGAAGGGCGATGTCCAGCGCATCGCCCTCCTCGTCGTGGAGAAGGAGGCCCGCGAGGTCGTTGTGGGTTACCCTGCTTCACTGTCCGGCCAAGAGGGACCGGCGGCCCGGTCCGCTCGCGAGTTCGCGAACACGTTGGCCCGACACCTTGACCCCGTCCCCGTCAGGCTCGTGGACGAACGACTCACTACGGTGACCGCCCAGGGTCAGCTGCTCTCCGGCGCCTCCTTCGGGAAGAAGGGCGCCAAGGGCGGTCGGGCCCGCCGCTCCGTCATTGACCAGGCGGCGGCCACCGTGCTCTTGCAGAGTGCCTTGGACCAGGAACGGTCAACAGGCCATCCCCCGGGCGAGATCGTCCGTGCCAGCCAGGGAGATTCATGACTGACAGGGATGACTACCCCGCTAATCCCTACCGTGGACGCGCCCGCCGTGGAGGTGGTGACGACTACGATCCGCTGACCGACCCCCTGCCCGCGCAGCCGCCTTCGCGTGGCCGCCGGGCTCGTCCGGAACCGCCGACGGACCACTGGGCCGACCCTTCGGCCAGCGGCGGGTTCCGGCACACCGGGCCCTCCTCCGGTGAGTTCCGCACACCCCGGTACGCCTCCCCGGCGGCGGGGGACTACAGCGAGCTCTACCCGTCCGATCCCCAGCCCAGGCCCCAGCCCGGGCGCCGTCGCAGGGCGCAGCCGCCCGAGGATGAGGCCCCGTGGAGCGGCGAGCAGCCGACGGCACCGCCCCGACGCTTCGGAGTCGTCGACGCCGTGCGTGGCAGCCGGGCCGCCCGCGGCGGCGGAGACCAGGGTTACGAGCCGGGATTCCCGTCGGACACCGGGAGCCACCAGCGCCCCGCGGAGGACCCGACCCAGGACGCCCTCGCCGCCTTGGCCGACTTGGGCGGCTCTCCCGGCGGACCCGCCGACCCCGGGGACCGGGGAGGCCCCGGGCACGGTCCCGTCGACGCGGTGCCTCCTGAAGAACCGCCGCGCAGGCCCCGGCGTGCGCGCGCCGAGGAGCCCGAGCAGGCGCGGTCGCCCTTCTGGGGCGATGACCTCGGTGAGCCCACACCCGCCTTCCTCGCCGACACTCCCGACGACGAGCCCAAGGGCCGCCGGGCCCGGCGCAAGCGTGCGAAGCAGGCGGAGGCGGAGGCCGCCCGCGACACGGGCTCCTTCGCGGCCCCGGAGCAGGAGGAGCCGGGCGGTCGCCGCGGCCGTCGCCGGGCTCGCCGCGCTGCCGAGGACGAGCCCCGTGACACCGGGGCCTTCGCCGCTGCTCCCGCGGGTCTGCCGGAGGAGGGGGCCGCTGGCAGCGGAGCGTTCGCGCTTCCCGAGGACGACGAGCCCGTGGGCCGACGCAGCCGTCGACGCAGCCGTCGTGCCGAACCCGAGCCCGAGCCGGAGCCCGAGGTCGAGGACACCGTCGACGAGGGCTCCGAAGGGGACGGTGAAGACGAGGACGACTACGAGGAAGAGCGGCTCGAGGACATCGCGGCCGCCTACGGCAACAGCCGCGCCAACCGCAAGCGGGCCAAGAAGGCGAAGGCCGCGCAGGCCGCCCGCCGCTCGGGGGGAAGGTCCAAGAAGCGCAAGCGCAAGGGCCCGATGATCCTGCTCGCCTTGGTCCTGATGCTGGTGGTCGCCGGCGGCGGCTTCGGCGTCATGCGCACCTTCGTGTTCCCTCCGGACTTCGACGGCGAGGGGGAGGGCGAGGTCGTCGTCACCATCGAAGAGGGCCAGAGCGGCACCGCCGTCGCCCAGAGCCTCGTCGACGAGGGCGTGGTGGCCAGCGTCCGCTCCTTCACCAACGCGCTCAGCGCACTGCCCGACGAGGAGGAGGGCGACGGGCTGGTGCCCGGCACTTACTCCCTCGCCGAGGGCATGAGCGGTGAGCACGCCGTCGCCGCGCTCTTCGACTCGGACAACCGCCTTGGGGGCCGGGTCACCCTCCGCGAGGGCCTGCGCGGCTCCCAGATCCTCCAGGAACTGGCCGACAGCACGGGCGTCCCCGTCGAGGAGTTCCAGGAGGCCTACGGGGAGACGGACGATCTCGGCCTGCCCGACTACGCGACCGAAGGCCCGGAGGGATACCTCTTCCCGGCCACGTACAGCTTCGAGCCCGACACCGAGCCCATCGCCATGCTGCGGACGATGGTCACCCAGTACGACCAGATCGCGGAGGAGGCCGACCTCGAGGGCCGGGCCGCCGAACTCGGCTACGACCCCAACGAGGCCATGGCGATCGCCTCCATCATCCAGGCCGAGAGCGGTGACGTCGACGACATGGCCAAGGTGTCCCGGGTGGTCCACAACCGCCTGGACATCGACATGCCGCTCCAGATGGACAGCACCTGCTTCTACGCCATCGGGGAGTACGGCATCGCGCTCGACAACGACCAGTTGGCCGCCTGCGAGGAGGACGAGAGCGGGTTCGACACCTACCACCAGACCGGTCTCATCCCCGGGCCGTTCGTGGCCCCTGGCGAGGACGCCATCGAGGCTGCCCTTGACCCTGAGGAAGGCGACTGGCTGTACTTCGTGGCCACCGACCCGGAGAACGGCGTCACCGAGTTCACCGACAACCACGACGAGTTCGAGATCCTCAAGGAGCGCTTCCAGGAGAACTGGGGCGGCGGAGAGGGAGCCGAGGAGGGCGGCGAATGACGCGTGCCGCGGTCCTGGGCTCGCCGGTGGCCCACTCCCTCTCACCGGTCCTGCACTCCGCCGCCTATGCTGCGATGGGGCTGGAGGGCTGGTCCTACGACCGGTTCGAGTGCGAGGAGGAAGGGCTCGCTCCCTTCCTCGGCGAGTTGGCCGCCGACTGGGCGGGGCTGTCCCTGACAATGCCGCTCAAGCGCCGGGCCATGGAACTGGCGGACGAGGTCACCGACCTGGCTGTCGCGGTCGGCGGGGCCAACACCCTGGTCCGCAGCGGCACGGGCTGGGCCGCGCACAACACGGACGTGGCCGGGATCGCCAGGGCTCTGACCGAGGCGGGGATCGGTGCCCCGCGCAGCGCGGCGGTGCTCGGCGCGGGGGCCACGGCCGCCTCCGCCCTGGCCGCCCTACGGGAGCTGGGTACGGTCTCCCCGGTCACCGTTCTGGCACGGAACACCGCGCGCACGGGTGACGTCTCGGCGGCGGCAGAACGCATGGGCCACCCCCTCGTGGTGGCCCCCTTGGAGGAGGCCGACCACTACCTGGACGTGGACTTGCTGGTCTCCACCCTGCCCTCGGGGGCCGCGGACGGGCTCGCGGACCGGCTCGCGGCCTCCCGGGCCGACCTGTTCGACGTGATCTACGCCCCATGGCCGACCCGGGCGGCCGAGGCCGTCGCGGCCAGGGGAGGGCGCGTGGTCGGCGGCTTCCCGATGCTGCTGCACCAGGCTGTCGCCCAGGTCAGGCTGATGACGGGGGTCGAGGACGTCCCCGTTGGAGCCATGCGGGCCGCGGGTGAGGCCGAGCTCGCCCGGCGTTCCGCCTCGACCGGGGTCTGACCCTGAGGCCTCGGTGGTTCGACGACCGCCGGGCCCTGCTATATTGGACGTAATCGACTTGGTCCGGTGTGTACGATACACCGGAGCCGCAAGCGGAGATGATCCTCCCACCTACCGGGCCTCGCCCGCGTGGGTTCCGGTCAGACGATGGGCCTGCCGCGCCCGTGTTCGTCGGACACCCGTGTACGGGTTGCCCGGCGCCGCGCGCGGACACGCTGTCGTGAACATCCGGTCGGATCGCCCCGCTTGCACACGCTGGCGGGGTTTTCGCTTTTTGGTGGGACCCCGAAGCGGGCGGGTGGCCTGAACAAGCACGGGCGACCCGGTCGAACAGGCCGCCCACCATACGGTGGGTGACCGGTCCCAGGTAATCCGAGAAAGCTAGGGAGGGGTCTCATCAGCGCCGAGCCCCGCATCAATGACCGTATCCGGGTGCCCGAGGTCCGACTTGTCGGACCCGACGGTGAGCAGGTCGGAATCGTCTCTGTGCAGGACGCACTGCGTCTGGCACGGGAGGCAGACCTCGACCTTGTCGAGGTCGCGCCGACCGCGCGCCCGCCGGTCGCCAGGCTGATGGACTACGGCAAGTTCAAGTACGAGTCCGCGGTCAAGGCCCGTGAGTCGCGCAAGAACCAGTCGAACACGATCATCAAGGAGATCAAGCTCCGCCCGAAGATCGATCCGCACGACTACGAGACCAAGAAGGGTCACGTCGTTCGGTTCCTCAAGAGCGGGGACAAGGTCAAGGTGACGATCATGTTCCGTGGTCGCGAGCAGTCCCGCCCCGAACTCGGGCGTCGGCTGCTGGCGCGTCTGGCCGAGGACGTTCAGGACCTTGGCGCGGTCGAGTCCCAGCCCAAGCAGGACGGCCGCAACATGGTCATGGTGATCGGCCCGCACAAGCGGCGTTCCGAGCACAAGGCCGAGGCCCGTGCCGCGGCGGGGGACAAGTCCCGCCGTGCAGAGCGCGACCAGGCGTAGGGCGCCAGGGGAAGTCCCCCACCGCCCGGCCGCGCCGAAGATGCGAACCGGGCGGTGGGGTGGGCTGTGCGCGAACGGTCCGTGATGCACCGGCGTGCAACGCAGATCCCCGCCGTAGCGGCGGAACAACCGCGGTATCCGTCCAGTACGGGTGCCGCGCCGACGGAGTAGGAGACGACGGCGACATGCCGAAGAACAAGTCCCACAGTGGAGCCAAGGACCGTTTCAAGGTCACCGGTTCCGGCAAGATCATGCGCCGCCGTGCCAACAAGAACCACATCCTTGAGCACAAGACCTCGAGGCGTAAGCGCAGGCTGAGCAACGAGGCCGAGCTCTCTCCGGCTGACACCAAGAACATCAAGAAGCTCCTGGGCAACTAGCACCAGAGAGACTTCCCGTCCTCCCCGGCCCGCCCGTGCGCCCGACCAGGTCGGCGCGCTGAGGCGCCCGGAGGACACCCACCTGAAGCGAACACGGACCGCCGGGCCAGTCCTGGTCGGACCGGTCGGCGCGCCGTGCGCGCCGGAAGAACCAACGAGGGAGTCACTGTGGCACGCGTGAAGCGGGCTCTCAACGCCAAGAAGAAGCGCAAGGTCGTTCTCGACCGGGCCAGTGGTTACCGCGGGCAGCGCTCGCGTCTGTACCGCAAGGCCAAGGAGCAGATGCTCCACTCGATGACCTACTCCTACCGGGACCGCAAGGACCGGAAGGGGCAGTTCCGTCGCCTGTGGATCCAGCGCATCAACGCCGCCTCCCGCGCTCACGGCCTGACCTACAACCGTCTCATCCAGGGTCTGAAGCTGGCTGAGATCGAGGTCGACCGTCGCATGCTGGCCGAGCTGGCCGTCAACGACGAGGCCGCGTTCGCCGCGCTCGTGGAGAAGGCCAAGCAGGCCCTCCCCACCTCCGCCGCGGCCTAGCAGGCAGAGACACAGACAGGTAGCGATGGCGAGCCACGAGTTCACGAGTGTCCGGTCACCCAGGATCAAGGGGGTTCGGCGGCTCGCCAAGCGCACCTTCCGTCAGCGTGAGCGGCGCTTCCTCGCGGAGGGGCCGCAGGCTGTGCGGGAGGCACTGGCCGCCGTCAACGGCGGCGATGGGCGGTCCCCCTATGGCGGGGCCGCCCACGGTGTTGTCGAGGTCTACGCCACGGCGGAGGCCATGCAGCGGCACATCGACCTGATGGACGCCGCCCACACAGCGGGCGTGCCCACCCACCGGGTCAGCCTCGACGTCATGTCCGAACTGGCACAGACCATCACCCCGCAGGGGGTCATCGCGGTCTGCGAGTTCGTCGACGTGCCCTTGGAGAGCGTGAACGACGTGCGTCTGGCCGTCATCCTCTCCCACGTGCGCGACCCCGGCAACGCCGGAACGGTCATGCGCACTGCCGACGCGGCCGGTGCCGACGTCGTCATCTTCACTGACGCCTCGGTGGACCCCTACAACGGCAAGTGCGTGCGGGCCTCCGCCGGAAGCCTGTTCCACCTGCCGGTGGTGGTGGGCGCTCCTGTCTCCCGCGCGGTGGACTTCCTGCAGGGGACCGGCGCCCGGGTCTGGGCGGCCGACGGCGGCGGCGACCGCGATCTGCACCAGGTAGCCGACGACGGCGGTCTGGACGGCCCGGTCGGCTGGGTCTTCGGCAACGAAGCCTGGGGGCTGCCGGAGGAGATCGTCCGGCTCACTGACGGCGCGGTCAGTGTTCCCATCTACGGAGGGGCCGAAAGCCTGAATCTGGCTACCGCCGCGGCGGTCTGCCTGTACACGACCGCGCGGCAGCAGCGCAGTACCTGACGGTAACCCTCCAGGCTGACGTCAGTTCGTCCGTGGGGCACGGAAAAACACCGGTTCCGCGGATCCGTTCCTATCGGGCCGGGCCGAGGGGGTCAGGAATTGGCGTTGTAGTAGATGTGTCCTTGCTGCGTCGTCCCCTGATAGACGTAGGCTGCGACGGTGACTTCTGTGTTTTCCGCGATGTTGTTGGTGGCGCGGTCGGTGTAGGGGGCGGAGCGGCCGACGGTAGAAGCGGAAACGACGGTGCCGCGGCCACTGCCGTCGGAGTAGTTCACGCGGCCGTAAATGCTGTATCCGTCAGCCCGGTCGTCGGACACATAGAGCGTGTCGCCCTTCCAGCCTCCGGCCTTGGGATCCGCGCTCCACTGCACCCGGCCCGCGTTGTGGCCGTTGATCTCGATGTGGATGTGGCGGGATCCGTCGGCCAGCCTTCCATCGCTGGAGAAGGTCACGTTGGCCGCCTCCGCGGTGTCTTCGGAGGAGACCGCGGAAATGGTGGACATTGACACCGCGGCCGCCATTACCACTGCCAGGCGGCGCGCAAAAGTCTTCATCAAGGACCTCATATGGGTATTTGCCGGTTATGCCGGGGTCACCCTACTGATGGGTATTGCGGATTTCAAAACGCCGTCAAACGATCTACGGCGGGGCCGAAAGCCTGAATTTGGCCACGGCTGCGGGGGGCTGTCCGTACACGACGGCGCGGCAGCAGCGCAGTGCCGGACGGCCGCCCTGGCCCCGGTCACGCGTGGCTGGGCCAGGTCGTGATTCTCACCGCCGGTAATTGAACTACCCTTGAGCGGGGGTGCAGGATCGGCCGGTCTGTACGCGCGGTAACAGGTTGTCTGAACCATCCAAAATGCACGTGCACGGGCCCCGAGTGTCGGTAGGGTCGGGCCATCACCACGGTGGTTCATGCGCATCCCGCTAGGCCATCCCCAGGCGACCCGCGTCACGGGTAGGAGGGTGCGCGTGGCCCTGGGGCACGGCAAGCTTGGCCACACGAGTACGCGAAGCTCGAAGCTCCGGTGGGCGGGCCCCGGCGCTGACGGATGCCGGGCGGCCTCCGCGCGGGTGACGGGCACGGTGACCGCCGACTCGTCCCCCGGGTGGCGCCATATCCCAAGTCAGGAGGCGTACCAGGTGGGAGTGCAGGGTAGATCTGCGGTGGTGTCCAGGGGAGAGCACGACGGACACGACCGGTCAGCGATCCCGACCCAGGAGTCCTGGTGTCGCGGAGCTTCGGAGGGGAGCGGGGAGAGGCGTGGGCAGCGGCCGGCAGGTGGACCAACCGGCGGAGGATTCCGAAGGTGCGACAGCGCGCTCCTCGGAGGATCCCGCTCCAGGGCCTGAACCCACTACCGGCATTCCCGCTGAAACGGATCATAAGCCGGAACCGGACATTCGATCCGGGGTTCGGCGGGGATCCGCACCCGCCCTATGGGACGTCGAGACCGCCTCCGCCAATCCGGGCAGCAGCTCTCTGGGCGCGGACGACCTGCCCGACGGCGTGGTTGTCGCCGACGCCCGCGGAAGGGTCGTCCTCTTCAACCTCCAGGCCGCGCAGCTCACCGGGGTCCCCGTCGAGTCGGCGCTGGGCCGCGACTACCGCGCGGTCTTGTCCCTGACCGGGCTCGACGGCCATGACTGGTGGGAGGCCAGCGACCCCTACGGGGGCGACCGCGACCGCACCCGCCAGTCCGAACGTGTCCTGTGCCTGCCCGACGACCGCGAGATCCTCGTCGCGGCCCGCTACGTGCGGGCCCGGCCCGGCGGCGCGCTCGTGCGCCTCGTCGTCACGCTCCGAGATGCCTCCGTGCGGGCCGAACGCTCCCGGGCCGACCTCGTGTCCGAGGTCGCGCACGAACTGCGTTCCCCGCTGACCAGCGTCAAGGGCTTCACCTCCACCTTGCTCAACAAGTGGGAACGGCTCACCGACAAACAGAAGCTGTTCATGCTCGAGACGGTCAACGCCGACGCGGACCGCGTCACGCGCCTCATCCACGACCTGCTCGACGTCTCCCGCATCGAATCCGGGCGCCTGGAGGTCCGCCGTCAGGTGATCGACCTCAACACCGCCGTGCGCCGCGTCGTGGCCAGCCGCGTCGCGTCAGGCGAGTCGGAGGACCGCTTCCGAGTCGAGACGCGGGGCGAACTCCCGCAGATGTGGCTGGACGCCGACAAGCTCGAACAGATCCTCGTCAACCTCGTGGAAAACGGACTGCGGCACGGCGCTGGTACTGTCAGTGTTGTGATCGAGCCGTGTGAAGGAGGAGCAGCGGTGTCGGTGCGCGACGAAGGCCAGGGCATTGCACCCGAGACCATTCCGCGCGTCTTCCGCCAGTTCTGGCGCAGCAAGCGCCGTGGCGGGACCGGCCTCGGACTGTTCATCGTGAAGGGTCTCGTAGAGGCCCACGGCGGCACGATCACCGTCGGACGCGCCCCCAACGGCGGCGCCGAGTTCCGATTTACCATGCCCGCCGGGACGCCCGAGTTCGTCTGAGCCCTCAGACCCTTCGGCCTCCACGGCGGGCTTCACGGCATGTCCCGGACCCCGCAACGGACCTTTCCCGGGCTGCCCGAAAACCGCCTGTGCTTTTCCTGTCGGCTTCGTCCGCATCGCGCGGACCGTGACTGCTGTCCCGCCCCCTTATCCGTGGGGGAGCGGTGACGGCGAGGCAACCAACCATGTCAGCACCGAACAATTCCTTCGACCCGGTCGAGGTGACCCCCCTGCACCCCGACGAGGTCGCCCGTATGCGCGAGGAGGCCCTGGCCGCCATCGAGGCCGCCGCCGACCTCGCCGAACTCAAGGAGGTCCGGCTCGCGCACGCCTCCGACCGCTCCCCGCTGGCCCTGGCCAACCGGGAGATCGGCGCGCTGCCCCCGGCCGCCAAGGCCGACGCCGGAAAGCGCGTCGGCGGCGCCCGGCGCGACGTCGGGCAGGCGCTCAAGGCGCGCCAGGAAACCCTGGAAGCCGAGCGCGACGAGCGCGTCCTGGTCGAGGAGCGCGTCGACGTCACCCTCCCCTGGGACCGCACGCCCCGTGGTTCCCGCCACCCCCTGACCACCGTCGCCGAGCGCATGACCGACGTCTTCGTCGGCATGGGCTTCGAGGTTGCCGAAGGGCCGGAGGTCGAGGCGGAGTGGTTCAACTTCGACGCCCTCAACTTCCAGCCCGACCACCCGGCCCGCACTATGCAGGACACCTTCTTCGTGGAGGGCCCTGAGGGGGGCGAGGCCGGCCTGGTCATGCGCACCCACACCTCACCGGTCCAGGTCCGCGCGCTGCTCTCGCGGGAACTGCCGGTCTACGTGGTCGCGCCCGGAAAGACCTTCCGCACAGACGAGCTGGACGCCACGCACAGTCCGGTCTTCCACCAGCTGGAGGGCCTGGTCGTCGACAAGGGCATCACCCTGGCGCACCTGCGCGGCGCCATCGACGCCTTCGTCGAGTCCGTCTTCGGTGCGGGCCTGCGGACCCGGTTCCGGGCCTCCTACTTCCCGTTCACCGAGCCGTCCGCCGAGGTGGACATGGAGTGCTTCGTGTGCCGTGGCACGTCCGTGGGCAACCCGGACGAGCCCTGCCGCACCTGCTCCAGCGAGGGGTGGATCGAGATCGGCGGCTGCGGCGTGGTCAACCCGCGCGTGCTCACGGCCGCGGGGGTGGACCCGCAGGTCTACAGCGGCTGGGCCTTCGGCCTCGGAATCGAACGGACACTGATGTTCGCGCACGGTGTGCGCGACATGCACGACATGGTCGAGGGCGACATCCGCTTCACCTCGGCCTTCGGGAGTGAGAACTGATGCGCGTCCCCCTGACCTGGCTGCGTGAGTACGTCGACCTGCCGACCGACGTCTCCGCCCGTGACCTCGCCTCCCGCCTGACCCTCGCCGGTCTGGAGGTCGAGACCGTCGACGAGCTCGGCTCCGACCTGACCGGGCCCGTCGTCTTCGGCCGTGTACTGGAGATCGAGGAGCTCGCCGGCTTCAAGAAGCCCATCCGCTACTGCAAGGTGGACGTGGACCGGGCTAACGGGACCGGTGAGCCGCAGGAGATCGTCTGCGGAGCCCGGAACTTCTCCGAGGGCGACCTCGTCATCGTCGTCCTGCCCGGCGCCGAGCTGCCCGGGGGTTTCCGGATCGGTGCCCGCAAGACTTACGGGAAGATGTCGGCGGGCATGATCTGCTCGGCCACCGAACTGGGCCTGTGGGAGGACCACAGCGGCATCGTGGTGCTGCCCGAGGGCTTCGGCGAGGTCGGTGCCGACGCCGTCGAGGCACTCGGTCTGCGCGAGGACGTCCTCGACATCGCCGTCACCCCGGACCGGGGCTACGCCCTGTCGATGCGGGGCGTGGCGCGCGACACCGCCGCGCTGTACGGCGCGGAGTTCCGCGACCCCGCCCGGATCGACGTCCCCGCGCCGACCGGGCCCGGCCACCCGGGCACCGTAGAGGACCCCAAGCGCTGCGACCGCCTGGTGTTGCGCGGCGCCACGGGCTTCGACCCGGAGGCCCCCACGCCGCTGTGGATGAAGCGCCGCCTGCACCAGAGCGGGATCCGCCCCATCTCCCTGGCGGTCGACGTCACCAACTACGTGATGCTCGAACTCGGCCAGCCCCTGCACGCCTGGGATCGCGAGAAGGTCAACGGCACGATCCGCGTCCGCCAGGCCGAGGCGGGGGAGAAGCTGGAGACCCTGGACCACGTCCAGCGCTCCCTGGACACCGACGACATCGTCATCGCCGACGACTCCGGGGCCCAGGCGATCGCCGGGGTCATGGGTGGGCTGCACACCGAGATCGGGCTGTCCTCCACGCAGGTTTTGGTCGAGGCCGCGCACTTCGACGCCATGAGCATCGCGCGCGCCTCCCGTCGGCACCAGCTGTCCTCGGAGGCCTCCCGCCGGTTCGAGCGCGGCATCGACGCCGCGGAGCAGCTGGCCGCGGCCACCCGCGCGGTCGAGCTGCTGGCCGAGCTCGGCGGCGCCTCGGTGGACACGGCCTACACGGTCGTCGACGAGTCCGCTCCGCGGGAACCCATCGCTGTCACGGCGTCGCACGCGGGCGATGTGGCCGGGGTCGGCTACCCCGAGGGCACCAGCGAGCGGTGGCTGCGCGCCGTCGGCTGCGCGGTCGAGGCCGACGGGGACGTTCTGCGGGTCACGCCGCCCACCTGGCGGCCCGATCTCACCGACCCCAACGACCTCGCCGAGGAGATCATCCGCTTCGAGGGGTACGAGAACATCCCCTCGATCCGGCCCCGGGGCTCCGGACGGGGGCTGACCTCCGGCCAGCGCCTGCGGCGCGCGGTCGGGCGGATCCTGGCTGACACCGGGTACAACGAGGTGCTGAGCTTCCCGTTCCTCAGCGAGCGCGACCTCGACGGCCTCCAGCTCACGGCGGACGACCGGCGCAGGAGCACCCTGAGGCTGGCCAACCCGCTCAACGACGAGGAGCCGCTGCTGCGCACCACGCTGCTGCCGGGCCTGTTCAAGGCCCTGGCTCGCAACGTGGGCCGCGGCGCCACCGACGTGGCGCTGTTCGAGGCCGGTCTGGTCTACCTGCCCAAGCCCGGTGCCGGCCGTGCGCCGCTCCTGCCGGTCGACCGCGGGCCCAGCACCGAGGAACTCGCCCAAATCGAGGCCGCCCTGCCCCGGCAACCGCGCCGAGCGGCCGTCGTGCTCGCCGGCGACGCTGAGCGGGACGGCTGGTGGGGGAAGGGTCGACCGGCCTCGTGGGCCGACGCGATCCAGGCCGCCCGGGACATCGCTCGTGTGGCCGGTGTGGAGCTGGAGGTCGAGGCCGACAAGCGGGAACCGTGGCACCCCGGCCGCTGCGCCGCACTGTACGCCCGGGTATCGGGTGAGCGCACGCTCATCGGTCACGCCGGTGAGCTGCACCCGCGCACGATCAAGGCGTACGGCCTGCCCGAGCGCGGTGCGGCCATGGAAATCGACCTCGACCTGGTCGAGCGGGCCCGTACCGAGAGCACGGCCCCCGAGGTGTCCACCTACCCGGTGGCGACCCAGGACGTGGCCTTGGCCGTCGACGAGTCAGTGCCGGTCGGGGCGGTCAGCGCCGCCTTGGCCGAGGGCGCGGGCGAGCTCCTGGAGAGCGTGCGCCTCTTCGACGTCTACACCGGTGAGCAGGTGGGCGAGGGCCGCAAGTCCGTCGCCTTCGCCCTGCGGTTCCGCGCCGCCGACCGGACGCTGACTGCTGAAGAGGCCGGTGCCGCGCGCGACGCGGCCGTTGCTCTGGCCACCGAGCGCACGGGCGCCGTACTTCGCGGCTGACCTCAGGATACACACCGTTAACACGCTGAGGCGGGGCGGGTCCTCCGGAAGGGGAGACCCGCCCCGCCTTCGTGTGCTTGAGTGTGTTCCACGGTGCCGGGCGCCTCGTGCAGAGGGGATCCAGGAGGCCCGGTGTGTTGCGAAACGGCTGACAGGCGAGGCCCGATCTCAAAAAAATTATAGGGCTGTTTTTCCTGCGCAGTAGGGGTTTTGGGGCTGTTTGCCGAGGGTAGCCGGAATGAAGTTTGGGTTTCGGGGCATGAAAGCTCGTTTTGGCTCTTGCTGTGGGGCGGTCTCCCCGCTTAGCCTGCAATCACCTGCCACAACCTGGGCGCCCGGGTAAGGGGTCAGATCCGTTTTCCGCTGCGCACTCTCGCGCATGTCACGGCTCGGAGGTCGCCATATGACCGAAACGGTTGTCTCGTCCGCGCTCACTCCCAGGGAACACCGGGAGCCCAGCCGTCTCTGGCATACCTTCTGCGATATGAACGCCGTGGCCAAGGGCCCGGAGTTCGTGGTGGCCAGCGCCGAGGGCGCGTGGCTCTGGGACCGGTTCGGCGATCGTTACCTCGACGGCACCGCAAGCCTCTGGTACTGCAACGTCGGCCACGGCCGTGCCGAGATCGCCGACGCAGTCCACCGGCAGATGAGCACCCTGGAGGCCTACACCGTCTACGGTGACTTCGCCAACGTCCCGGCCATGGAGCTCAGCGAGCGGCTGGCGCAGCACGCGCCGGTCGAGGACGCGAGGGTCATCCTCACCTCCGGGGGCGGGGAGTCGATCGACACCGCGGCCAAGCTGGCGCGGCGGTACTGGTCGGTGAAGGGGCAGCCCGAACGCACCCACCTCATCAGCCGGACCGGTGGTTACCACGGCCTCAACGGGTTCGGCACGAGCATCATCGGGATGGAGCGCTTCCGTACCGGCTACGGCAAGCTCATCGAGGAGACCTCCGTGGTCCCGCACGACTCGGCAGCAGCACTGGAGGCCGAGATCCTGCGGGTCGGGCCGGAGCGGGTGGCCGCCTACTTCGCCGAACCGGTCATCGGCGCCGGCGGCGTTTTCATCCCGCCGGAGCACTACTTCACGGACGTGGCGCGGATCTGCCAGAAGTACGGGGTGCTGTTCATCGTGGACAGCGTGATCTGCGGCTTCGCCCGGATGGGGAACTGGTTCGGGATCGAGCGCTTCGGTGTGAACGCGGACATGATCGTCTTCGCCAAGGGCGTCTCCAGCGGTTACCTGCCGCTCGGCGGCGTCGTGGTCAGCGGTCCGGTGGCGGACCCGTTCTGGAACGAGTCGGGAAACCCGTTCCTGCACGGCACCACCTACGCCGGGCACCCGACCGCCTGCGCGGCGGCCATGGCCAACCTGGACATCCTGGAGCGTGAAGACCTGTTCACCGTCTCCCGTGAGGTGGAGACCCACCTGGACGTCGCGCTCCGCGGCCTGGCCGACCACCCGCTGGTAGCGGAGGTCCGATCCGGTACGGGGGTGATGGGCGCCGTTGAACTCACGGAGGAGGCGCTCGTGGACCGGGGGATCACCACCGCTGAGGTCTTCGCGGAGGCGCGGACCCGCGGGGTCATCGTCCGCCCCGTACCCAAGGCCCTGCTCGTCTCACCGCCTCTGATCGTCACCTGGGAGCAGATCGACCACCTTGCTTCCACACTGTCGGCGGCTCTGGACGCGGTGATGGCCCGTCATTGAGGGTGGGAGCCCGGAGAGCCGGGCTCCACACCCGAAACGGACCCTGTAGGACCCGCCGGTGGCGAACGTCGCGCCGGTGGGTTATTTATTTTCCTAGGAAAACTCTGTCTCGGATTGCTATTCTGGAGTAATATTTACTAGGAAGATACTTCTCCGGTGTGAGGTTGCGGTCGGCCTCCCCGGTGGCACGACAGGGGGAAGCGCATGACGGTACAGCCGACCGAAGCCGAACCGGGCTCGCAGCGGGGCGCCGGGCCGAGCGACGACGACCTGATCACCGCGTGGGGCCTGGTGGCGGAGGCGATGAACGCGATACAGCCGAAGCTGCTGAGCGGGATCACTCCGGACGGCCGTGACATGGCGGGCCCGTGGTTCGAGGTGCTCATCCGCCTCCAGCGCACCCCCGGCTACCAGTTGCCGATGAGCTCCCTGGCCCGCGAGGTGAGTCTCAGTACGGGCGGTTTCACCAAGCTGGCCGACCGTTTGGAGAGGGAGGGCTACCTGGAGCGGCACAACTGTGCCAGCGACCGCAGAGTCGTCTACGCGACCCTCACCGAACAGGGGCTCGCCTTCATCGAGGTGGCCAGGGCCAGACATCTCGAACGGCTCCGGGAACACGTGCTCACCCCGCTCGGAGGCGGCGGGGTTCGACAACTCGCCACGCTCGCGCGTACTCTCCGTGACAGCTCCTGTGATTGACCGGAGCTGTGCACCGGAACTCTCCGTAGTCGAATTCCCGCCGTACGTGGGTGGGGACCTTCGCGAAAGTGCAGAAAACATCCCACGCGCCTTCGTTCCCATGTAGGTTGGGCCCAGTTCGGGGACCCAACTCGGGGTGGGTCGGGAGCACTGAGGTTCCGGGGGGAATGATGAGACTGTTCGCCACTGCTGCCCAGATGAGGCCGATTCCCCGATCCTCTCGCTTCGCCAACGGCGGAGTCTCCTTCTGGTTCTGCGAGACCGGCTTGCCTGAGCGCAGGGCCCCCCTTCCCGGTGATGCGGAGTATGACGTCTGCGTCGTCGGGGCCGGGTACACGGGCCTGTGGACCGCCTACTACCTCAAGAAGGACCAGCCTGACCTGCGGGTCGCGGTGGTCGAACGCGAGTTCGTCGGCTTCGGCGCCTCCGGCCGTAACGGAGGGTGGCTTTCCGCTGACTTTGGGGGCTCCCGGGAGGATTACGCACGGTCACACGGCAAGGCGGCCATGGTGGCTTTGCAGCGCGCACTGATGAACACCGTGGACGAGGTGGTCTCGGTCGCCGCGGCCGAGGAGATCGACGCCGACATCGTCAAGGGCGGCATGCGCCTGATCGCCAGCAACGCGGCTCAGCGCGAGCGGCTCGAGCAGCACATCGAGTACCTGCAGGACTGGGGGTACTGGCCCGACGACATCCACATGGTGGACGCCGATCGCGAACCCCGGCTCACGGTGCACGGCGCGGTGGCCTCCGGCTATTCTCCGCACGCCGCGCGGCTCCACCCCGCCAAGCTGGTCACCGGCCTGGCCTCGGTGGTCGAGGCGCTGGGCGTGGAGATCTTCGAGGGGACCCCCGTCACGGAGATCCGGCCCCGCGCGGGAAGCGGAACCCCGAGCGTGGTCACCGAGCACGGCACCGTCTCCGCCGACCACGTCGTCCGGGCCACCGAGGGCTTCACCTCCAAGCTGCGCGGCCAGCGCCGCCGGTGGCGCCCGATGTACTCCTCGATGATCGCCACCGAGCCGATCGCCCCTGAGCTCTGGGAGAAGATCGGCTGGGAGGGGAGAGAGGTCCTGGGGGACACGGCGCACTCCTACGTCTACGCACAGCGCACCGCCGACGACCGCATAGCGATCGGGGGCCGCGGAGTTCCGCAAGGTATCGGCTCCCCGCAGGGCAACGACGGCGCTACCCAGCCGCAGGCCATCGCCGAACTCTGGCGTTCACTCACGGGGATGTTCCCCGACGTCGCGGACGTTCCCATCGAACACGCTTGGTCGGGGGTCCTCGGTGTGCCCAGGGACTGGTCTCCGACCGTGAACCTGGACACCGAGTCCGGCCTCGGATGGGCGGGCGGCTACGCGAGCAGCGGTGTGTCCACGAGCAACCTGGCCGGGCGCACCCTGCGCGATCTGATCCTGGGCCGCAACACCGACCTGACCCGGCTGCCGTGGGTCGGGCACGAGGTGCGCGGCTGGGAGCCCGAGCCACTGCGCTGGATGGGAACGCAGGTAGTGCGTGGCCTGTACCGCACGGCTGACCGGCGCGAGTCCAGGACCGAAGGCAAGGGACACACCTCACGTCTGGCCGACCTGGCGACCCGGATACCGGGCAACTAGGCGGTCATCCGGTCGGTCGGCTGGCCTCCCACCCCCCCGGTTCCGAGTCCGTGCCCGGGGCGAATACCCGATCCGGGACGGTGTGACCCGCCCCTGCTTGCATAAACTTGCAGTACCATGCATGATGGTTCAGTCGAACTCGATCAGGGGGTCTCAGTATGGGATACACAGCGGCCATCGCCGGAGCCAGCGGTTACGCCGGAGGCGAGCTGCTGCGCCTGCTCCTTGGGCACCCGGAGATCGAGATCGGCACCGTCACCGCGGGCAGCAACGCCGGTACCCCCCTGATCCAGCACCAGCCGCACCTGCTGCCACTGGCCGACCGGATCCTCGCGCCCACCACCGTCAAGGAGCTGCGCGGCCACGACGTCGTCTTCCTGGCCCTGCCGCACGGCCAGTCCGCGGACATCGCCCAGCAGCTCGGCGACGATGTCCTGGTGGTCGACTGCGGCGCGGACTTCCGCCTCAGCGACCCGGACGCCTGGGAACGCTTCTACGGCACACCACATGCCGGGACCTGGCCCTATGGTCTCCCGGAGCTCCCCGGGCAGCGCGAGCGGCTCGCCGGGGCGAGCCGGGTCGCCGTCCCCGGCTGCCACGTCACGGTCGCCACCCTCGGGCTCTTTCCCGGCCTGGCCCAGCAGCTGGTCGAGACCGACCTCACCGTCGTCGCCGTCACCGGAGCCTCCGGCGCGGGCAAGTCACCCAAGCCCCACCTGGTCGGCAGCGAACTCATGGGCGCGCTCAGCCCCTACGGCGTCGGCGGCGCGCACCGGCACAACCCGGAGATCGTCCAGAACCTCACCGCCGTCACCGGCGAACAGGTCCAGCTCTCCTTCACCCCGGTCCTCGCACCCCTGCCCCGCGGCATCCTCGCCACCTGCACCGCGCCCCTCAAGCCGGGCGTGACCGCGGACCAGGTCCGCGCCGCCTACGAGACCACCTACGCCGACGAACCCTTCGTCCACCTGCTCCCCGAGGGCACCTGGCCCAACACCGCCATGACGGTGGCCGCCAACACCACTCTCGTGCAGGTCACCGTCGACGCCGACGCGGGCCGCATGGTCGCCGTCGCCGCCCTGGACAACCTGACCAAGGGCACCGCGGGCGGCGCGATCCAGAGCACCAACATCGCCCTGGGCCTGCCCGAGGACACCGGCCTCCCGCTCGCCGCGGTCGCACCCTAGGAAGAGGGCCCGACGTGAGCGTCACAGCACCCCAGGGCTTCCGCGCCGCGGGCGTGGCCGCCGGCCTCAGGACCGACGGCGCCCGGGACGTCGCCGTCGTCGTCAACGACGGCCCTGACCGCGCGGCCGGAGCGGCCTTCACTGAACACCCCGACCCGGCCGCACCGGTCCTGTGGTCCCGGCAGGTCGTCTCGGGCGGACGCGTGCGCGCGGCCGTCCTCAACTCCGGCTGCGCCAACGCGGGCAGGGGCCCCTCGGGTTTCCAAGGCGTCCACTCCGCGGCCGAGAACGCCGGCGCACTGCTCGATGATTCCGCGGCCGAGATCGTGCTCTGCTCCGCCGGCCCCGTCGGCACACCCCTGCCCGTGGAAACCCTGAACGCCGGGGTCGGAGCTGCGCTCGCCGAGGCGGAGCGGGGCGGAGGGCTACCCGCCGCCGACGCCATCCGGACCGACGACACCGTGGCCAAGATCGCCTTCCGACGCGGCGGGGGCGTCACCGTGGGCGGTATGGCCAAGGGGCCGGACAGCTCGCTCGGGGCCGTCCTGTGCGTCCTGACCACCGACGCCGTCCTCAGCGACACGCTGTGCCAGCGCCTGGTCGCCACCGCGACCGCGAAGACTTTTGCTCCGCTCACCGGTACCAACGACACCGTGTTGCTCATGGCCAGCGGCGCCGGCGAGACCACCCCTGACGAAGAAGGCGTCTCCGCGCTGCTCACCCAGGTGTGCGAGGAGCTCGCGGCACAGGTGGGGGCAGACGTCTCCGACTGAACAGGCGTTTCCGAGCGGGTGCAAGCCCCCGTTACCCCAGACCAGCAGCACGAGGACAAGCAGGCAGGTTGATGAACTCGCGTCCCTCCGACGACCCCACACAGGACCAGGTCCAGGCCATGGACAAGGCCGCCAACCTCATCGAGGCGCTGCCCTGGCTCTCCCGCTTCCACGGCCGCACCGTCGTGGTCAAGTACGGCGGCAACGCCATGATCAGTGAGGAACTGCGGGTCCGCTTCGCCGAGTCCATCGTCTTCCTCCACTACGCGGGCCTGCGCCCGGTCGTCGTCCACGGCGGCGGGCCGCAGATCAGCGCCATGCTCGACCGCTCCGGCGTGGAGTCCACCTTCACCGCCGGGCTCCGGGTGACCACCGACGAGGCCATGGACATCGTCCGTATGGTCCTCACCGGACAGGTCAACCGGGAGATCGTCGGCCTGATCAACCAGCACGGGCCCTTCGCCGTCGGCATGTCCGGAGAGGACGCCAACCTCCTGTACGCCGAGCGCAAGAGCGTCGAGGTGAACGGATCGACCGTCGACATCGGCCGGGTCGGCGAGGTCAGCGGGGTCAACCCGGGCGCGGTGTCCGCGCTCATTGCGGACGGGCGCATCCCCGTGGTCTCCAGCGTCGCCCGTGCAGACGACGGCGGCGTGTACAACATCAACGCCGACACCGCGGCCTCGGCGCTCGCGGTCGCCCTGGGCGCGAGCAAGCTCATCATGCTCACCGACGTCGAAGGGCTGTTCGCCGACTTCCCGGACAACACCGACCTGATCAGCCGACTCAACGTGGACGAGCTGCGTGCGCTCCTGCCCTCCCTCTCCTCGGGCATGGTCCCCAAGATGGAGGCCTGCCTGAAGGCGGTCGAGGGCGGCGTGCCCCAGGCCCACATCATCGACGGCCGGGTCCCGCACTCACTGCTCCTCGAGGTCTTCACCGACCAAGGGGTCGGCACCATGGTCGCCGACGAGGAGTTGGAGGCCGAACTCCTGAGCGGTAACGGCCACTACCCGCGCCCCTGGCGCCCCACCGACAACACCACCAAGCAGCCAGGAGGCGCACAGTGACCAGCAGTGACCTGAGGGACCGGTTCGCCGCCTCGCTCATGCCGAACTACGGTGTCCCGCCCGTCGCACTCTCCCTCGGCCGGGGCTGTGAGGCCTATGACGCCGACGGCCGCCAGTACCTCGACCTCATCGCGGGGATCGCCGTCTCCAGCCTCGGTCACGGACACCCCGCCCTGGTCAAGGCGGTTGCCCACCAAGCGGCCACCCTCGCCCACACCAGCAACCTCTTCGTGCACGAGCGCGAGGTCGAGCTGGCCGAACGCCTGGTCGAACTGGTCGGAGGCGACGCCAAGGTCTTCTTCGCCAACTCCGGAACCGAGGCCAACGAAGCCGCCCTGAAACTGGTCAAGCGGGCCGCGGCTCCGGGCCGCCACTACTTCGTCGCCACGGACCAGGGGTTCCACGGCCGCTCCTCCGGTGCCCTGGCCCTGACCGGCAAGGAATCCATCCGGGAACCCTTCGGTCCCTTCGGCATGGACGTGCGCTTCGTGCCCCACGGCGACCTCGACGCCCTGACCGAGGCGGTCGACGATCAGTGCGTCGCGGTGTTCGTCGAACCCACCCAAGGCGAGGCCGGAGTCGTCCCCGCCCCGGAGGGCTACCTTGCCGGTGTTCGCGCGCTGTGCGACCAGACCGGCGCCGCCTTCGTCCTGGACGAGATCCAGAGCGGCATCGGCCGCACCGGCCAGTGGTTCGCCCACCAGGAGGAGGGCGTGCGACCCGACGTCCTCACCCTGGCCAAGGGCTTGGGCGGCGGGCTCCCCATCGGAGCGTGCGTCGGCTTCGGCGCTTTCGCTGACGCCTTCCAGAAGGGCGACCACGGATCCACCTTCGGCGGTAACCCGGTGGCGTGCGCGGCCGCCCTCGCCGTGATCGACACGATCGAGAACGAGGGCCTGCTCGCCCACACCTCGGTCATGGGCAACCTTCTCTCCGAACAGATCGAGGGTGTCGACCACCCCCTACTCGCGGGCCAGCGCGGGAGCGGACTCTGGCGCGCCATCGAACTCACCGGGCCGTACGCGGCCCACGTCCAGGAACAGGCGATGGTCCGCGGCTTCCTCGTCAACGCCGTCACGGCCGACACGATCCGGCTGGCCCCGCCCCTGGTCATCACACCCGAGCAGATCGGCGTGTTCATCGAGGCCCTGGCGACCATCCTGGACGCTGCCGAGGCCGCCGCGACGAAGGAGCAGTAGACATGGCCCGCCACTTCCTGCGAGACGACGACCTCACACCGGAGGAGCAGGCCCGCGTCCTCGACCTGGCCGACGAGATGAAGCGGGACCGCTTCGGGTTCCGCCCGCTGTCCGGGCCGCGCTCCGTAGCGCTCATGTTCGACAAGCCCTCGACCCGGACCCGCCTGTCCTTCTCCGTCGGCATCGCCGATCTGGGCGGCAACCCCCTCGTCCTGGACAGCGGAACCACCCAGATGGGACGGGGCGAGCCCTTGGAGGACACCGCGCGGGTTCTGGAACGCCAGGTCGGCGCGGTGGTCTGGCGCACCTTCGCCCAGGCCGACATGGAGAATCTGGCCCGGCACATCGCCGTTCCGGTGGTCAACGCCCTCACCGACGAGTTCCACCCGTGCCAGGTCCTCGCCGACCTCCAGACGGTCCGCGAGTACAAGGGCACACTGGCCGGGCTCACCCTCGCCTACCTAGGCGACGGAGCCAACAACATGGCCCACTCCTACCTGCTGGGCGGCGCCACCGCCGGGATGCACGTGCGGATCGGCGCCCCGGAGGGCTACCACCCCGACCCCGTCGTCCTCACCCGCGCCGCCGAGATCGCGGCGGACACCGGTGGATCGGTCACCGTCACCACGAACCCCCGCGAGGCCGTCGAAGGCGCCGACGCGGTGGCCACCGACGCGTGGGTCTCCATGGGACAGGAGGCGGAGAAGGCGGACCGTGAGGCGCCCTTCCGCGCCTACGCCGTCGACGAGGAGCTCATGACCGCGGCCGCCCCCGAGGCGCTCGTCCTGCACTGCCTGCCCGCCTACCGCGGCAAGGAGATCACCGCCGGGGTCATCGACGGCCCCCAGAGCGTGGTCTGGGACGAAGCCGAGAACCGCCGCCACGCGCAGAAGGCACTCCTGGCCTTCCTCCTCGACTGCAGCGACACCCCCCAGGCTGACGCGTGATGACCAACGACCACAGCGGCACGACGGTGCCGATGACCAAGGCCGCAAGACACGCGCGCATCACCGATGTCCTCACCCGTGAGGACGTCCGGTCGCAAGGAGAACTGGCCAGGCGTCTTTCGGAGGCGGGTGTCCAGGTTACCCAGGCCACCCTGTCCAGGGACCTGGACGAACTGGGCGCGGTCAAACTGCGCACGGCCGACGGTTATCTGGCCTACGTGCTGCCGGGGGAGGGCGGCGAACGCCTGCAGCGCACCCGCCCCGACAGCCTCGGCCTCGAACAGGTCTCGGGCGCCCGGCTCACCCGGTTGGCGGAGGACCTGCTCGTCTCAGCCGAGGCCTCCGCCAACATGATCATCGTCCGCACCCCGCCGGGCGCGGCCCAGTATCTCGCCTCGGCCATCGACCACACCGACTTCCACGCCATCTTGGGGACCATCGCCGGGGACGACACCATCTTGGTGATCTCACGCGACCCTGCGGGCGGCGAGGAGCTGGCCGCCGCCCTTCTGCGGTTGGCCGACCGCCGCTAGGACGGCCCCCGGTAGGACGGCCCCCGGTAGGACGGCCCGAACGGGACCCGTACCCCGTACACCTGAACGTTAAGGAGACCACGATGGCCGACCAGCCCGAGGCCCTGCGCCTGTGGGGCGGCCGCTTCGAAGGCGGCCCGGACCAGGCCCTGGCCCGCCTGTCACTGAGCACCCACTTCGACTGGCGCCTCGCCCGCCACGACATCGCGGGCTCGCGCGCCCACGCCCGCGCCCTGCACCGCGCCGGGCTGCTCAGCGCGGACGAGCTCGACCGGATGCTCGAAGGGCTCGACCGGTTGGAGGCCGACGTGGCCTCGGGGGACTTCACCCCCGTCCTGGAAGACGAGGACGTGCACACCGCGCTGGAGCGCGGCTTCCTCGAGCGGGTCGGCTCCGAGCTCGGCGGGCGGCTGCGCGCCGGACGCTCACGCAACGACCAGATCGCCACCCTGGTGAGGATGTACCTGCGGGAGGAGGCCCGGTCCATCGCCGACCAGCTCCTCGACCTCGTGCGCGCCCTCGCCGACCAGGCCGGCACCCACCCCGGCGCAGCGATGCCGGGCCGCACCCACCTGCAGCACGCCCAGCCGGTCCTGCTCGCCCACCAGCTGATGGCGCACGCGTGGCCCCTGCTCCGCGACGTAGAGCGGCTCCGCGACTGGGACCGCCGCGCCGCGGTGTCCCCCTACGGCTCCGGGGCCCTGGCCGGATCCTCCCTGGGCCTGGACCCTGAGGCGGTCGCCGCCGAGCTCGGCTTCCCGGCTTCCTCGGAGAACTCCATCGACGGCACCGCCGCGCGTGACGTCGTCGCAGAGTTCTCCTTCGTGACCGCCATGATCGGCGTGGACCTGTCCCGCCTGTCCGAGGAGATCATCGTGTGGGCGACGAAGGAGTTCTCCTTCATCACCCTCGACGACGCCTTCTCCACCGGCTCGTCGATCATGCCGCAGAAGAAGAACCCCGACGTCGCTGAACTCGCCCGAGGCAAGTCGGGCCGCCTGATCGGCGACCTCACCGGTCTGCTCACGACCCTGAAGGGGCTCCCGCTGGCCTACAACCGGGACCTCCAGGAGGACAAGGAGCCGGTCTTCGACGCCGTGGACAGCCTGCACTTGCTGCTGCCCGCCATGACCGGCATGGTCGCCACCCTGACCTTCCACACCGACCGCATGGCCGAACTGGCCCCGCAGGGCTTCTCCTTGGCCACCGACATCGCCGAGTGGCTGGTCCGTGAGCGCGTGCCGTTCCGGGAGGCCCACGAGATCGCCGGCTCCTGTGTGCGGGTGTGCGAGGAGCGGGGCATCGACCTGCCCGACCTGACTGACGCCGACTTCGCGGAGATCTCCGAGCACCTCACCCCGGGGGTCCGCGAGGTCCTCACCGTGCCGGGGTCACTGGCTTCCCGTGCGGGCAAGGGCGGAACCGCTCCCGTCCAGGTCAGCGACCAGCTCGCCCGGCTCCGCTCCGATGTCGAGGAGCACCGCAAGGCCTTCGTGCCCTAGGGATCCCGTACCCCAAGACCAGGGCACGGAGCAACGGGGGTGCTCCGGAACGCAGCGCCGGTCCGATCCGCATCCGGGCGCGCGCCACACTGTGGCGCGCGCCCGGATGCGTTGGGGCGGGCTCTTTACACGAACGGGTTGGCCGAGGCAGGCCGCTTCCAGCAAGCATTATGGAATTCCCCTCTCACGCCCTCGGAGAGTGCGATAGCGTCCTGGGACTGCGGGCACCACACGTGTTTCCCTCTGTGCGCAAAGTGATGAAGCGTGTGGGGAAACCGGCGCGCACAACGCGTGGCGTCCGGTGCCCGCGCAGAGTCCGGGGAGGGGCGCAGTGGGGCAGCCAGGGGGCGCGGAACGCGGGATCAGGACGCAGCTCAATCGGATGGTGCTGATCCCGAGCGTCACCTTCCTCGTGCTCTTCGTCGTCCTCAGCGCCACCACCCTCGCCCAGGCCGTCTCCTTGCGCTCGTCGGTCACCGACGGACGGGCCGGGGTCGAACTCGCCGAAGCCGTCACCCAACTCCAGGACGAGCGCCGACTCAGCGTCGAGTACCTGGGTGACCCCGGCGGGGCCACCCGCCAAGCGTTCGTCGACGTCGCAGACCGCACCGACGGGGCGCTCGCCCAGGTCCATGACTCATGGGACACCCTCGAGGGCTCCACGCAGACACAGGAGCGCCTCGCAGAGGAGTTCCACGAGTCGCTCGCGGCGGTCGAGAGCATGCGCGCGGACACTCTCGCCGACCCCGGTACGGGCGGAGCCGACGAGTTCGGTGCGGTGTTGGAGACCTACACCGTCGCCATTCACCAAGGCATCCGGCTCTACACGGAAACGGTCAAGGGCCTCGACGACGGTCCGGCCTCCGACGAGGCCAGGGCGGCCACCGATCTGATGTGGGCCCAGGAGAGCTTCGGCAACGCCGACGCAGTCATCACCTCGGTCCTCTCCGAAGACGAGCTCACCCTGGCCCAGCAATCCGAGGTCGCGACCCTGAGGGGTGACGCACGCAGCCGACTCGATACCGGGGTCCCGGTCGACGACGGAGCCGCCGAAGGGGACCTGTCAACGGCGGAGCGGCTGATCCGGAGCGAGCCCTGGGTGGAGGCCATGGAGATCGTCGACACCGTCGTCCGCCACGAGGCCGCCGTCGACGTCGATCCCTTCACCAACGAACAGACCCGCGATGCCGCGCCCCCGTCCGGCCTGGACGGTTGGCGTGCGGCGGCGGACGAGGTCAACGCCGCTCTGGTCGAGGCCGGGTCCGCCCGGGTGGACGCGGTGGTCGAATCGACGGAGGCGGCCAGTTCCTGGATGTTCTCCCTCGCTGTGGGGGGAGGGATCACGTCCATGTTCGCGGGCACCGTCGCCTACGGGATCGCCGCTCGGTCCGCGGCCCGCCTCACCTATCGCCTGGCCAGGCTCAAGGCCCAGACACTCGGGATCGCCCGCAGCGACCTGCCCAGGATCGTGCGCCGCTTGGAGGCGGGCGAGAGCGTCGACCTGGACACCGAGATGAAGCAGCTCGACCACGGCACCGACGAGATCGGCCAGGTGGCCGACGCCTTCGACACCGCCCAGCGCACCGCGGTCAGCGCCGCCGTGAAACAGGCCGATATCCGGTCCGGGGTCAGCAGGGTCTTCCTCGCCATCGCGCACCGCAACCAGTCGCTCGTGCAGCGACAGCTCCAGCTCCTGGACCGGGTGGAGCGTGAGGAAGAGGACCCGGACCTGTTGGAGAGCCTCTTCCAGCTCGACCACCTGGCCACGCGCGGCCGCCGCCACGCCGAGAACCTCATCATCCTGGGCGGGGCCCAACCCGGCCGCCGCTGGCGCCACCCCGTCCCGCTCGTCGACATCCTTCGGGGCGCCATCTCCGAGACCGACGAGTACGCGCGGGTCGAACTCGTCACCGTCCCGGACCTGTCGCTTTCCGGCGCGGTCGTCGCGGACGTCATCCACATGCTCGCGGAGCTGGTCGAGAACGCCACCGCCTACTCCCCGCCGCACACCGACGTCACCATCGCAACGGAGAACGTCCCCAAGGGCGTGGCGATCGAGATCGAGGACCGCGGCCTCGGCATGACGGAGGAGGACCTCGTCAACTCGAACGGCACGCTCAGTGACGCACCCGAGTTCGACGTCATGACCCCCGGTACCGACGGGCGCCTCGGACTGTTCGTCGTGGCCAGGCTCGCGCAGAAACACGACATCCGGGTGCAGCTGCGGCCGTCTCCCTACGGGGGCACCCGAGCTGTTGTGCTCATCCCCGGAACACTGGTCGCCTCCTCCGCCGGCACCGGTGCCGACTGGCCCAGGACAGCCGCGCTCGCACGGATGGAGGAGGGAGGCCAGGGGACGGTACGCACCGCCGCCGACCGGGGCGACCAGGCCGACCTGCTCTCCGCGGAAGCGGGACACCGGCAGACCCGCCCGGTACTGCGCTCGGTCCCGGAACACACCGAAGGTGGCGTAGGGACGGAGGAACTCGCGCGGGAGAACCCGGTGCTCCGGCAGGTGCCGGACCTGTACCCCGAGTCGCCGGAACCGGTGCGGGGGAGCGGGCCGCAACCCTTGCCCAAGCGGGTGGTCGGTGCCGGTCGGGTGGGTGTCGGACCGGGCCGGGCGGGACTGCCCAGACGGAACAGGCAGGCCCACCTCGCACCGCAGCTCCGCGACGATCCCGTTTCCGTCCCGGCCGCTGAGGAACCGGATCCGACACCGCAGCGGAGTCCGGAGCAGGCGCGCCGGATGATGGACGCCTTCAGCGCGGGGACACGGCGGGGTCGAGCCGAGGAACTCGAACACCACGGCCCCGGCCACAGCAGTGATGACCAGGTCGGTGCGGGAGCCGACGACCACACGGGAGAGAGCGACTGAGATGGTGGGCAAGAGTAAGGCTGCGGACAACCTCGACTGGCTCCTCGACGACCTGGTCGACCGCGTCGTCGGCGCCGACCACGCGATCGTGCTGTCGGCCGACGGGCTGCTGCTCGGGCGCTCCCGAGGGCTGCAACCGGAGGACGCGGAGCACCTTTCGGCGCTGGCGTCTGCGTTCCAGAGCCTGTCCCGGGGGACCGGACGGCACTTCGGCGGCGGTGACGTGCGCCAGACCGTCGTGGAGATGGAGCACTCATACCTGTTCGTCACCGCCGCGGGCGCGGGTGCCTGCCTGGCGGTCCTGGCGACCGAAGACGCCGATGTGGGCCTGGTGGCCTACGAGATGAACCTGAGGGTCAAGCGGGTGGGCCAGTTCCTCACCGCCGCGCCCCGGCTGCCGGGCGAACTCACGCCCATGGGTGGTGGGGGTTCGTGAGTACGTCCGGTGACCGGGGCGGTGCCCCGCTGTCGAGCGCGGCGGCCGCCGCGGGGGAGCCGGGCGGATGTTCCGCCACCCGCCGAGAGACCCAGACCTGGCGCAGGGGCGGGGGGCGCCCGACCTCTGAGGGGCCTTCAGCGGGGGTCAACCCCGGTGACGCGCCGGCCAGTCCCTTGGTCCGGCCCTACACGATGACCAAGGGCCGGACCAGGCCGACCACAGAAGCCCGCGGCCTGGACATGATCACGATCGTGATGGCAGCGCGGGACCGGAGAGAGTCCGCGCGCGGCCCCGAGCTCCAGGCGATCCTGGAGCTCTGTCGCAGGCCCATATCGGTCGCGGAGATCTCCGCCCGCCTGGACATGCCACTGACCGTGGTCAAAGTCCTCCTGGGCGACCTCGTGGCCGAGGGCGATGTGCGCACCCGGGCAGCGATGCCCGTGACCCAGCTTCCCGAGAAGAAAGTACTTCAGGCGGTACTCGATGGCATCCGCAGACTCTGAGACCCGGCCGGGAGCGCGGGAGACGATCCCCCAGGCCGTGAAGATCATCGTTGCCGGGGGTTTCGGCGCGGGCAAGACCACCATGGTGGGCTCCGTCAGCGAGATCACCCCCCTGAGCACTGAGGAGGTCATGACCGAAGCCAGTTACGGCGTTGACGACCTGGGCGGTGTGGAGAACAAGACCTCCACTACGGTCGCCCTGGATTTCGGTCGCATCACCATCAACGACGACATCTTGCTGTACCTGTTCGGCACACCCGGACAGGACCGCTTCTGGTTCATGTGGGACGAGCTGGCGGAGGGGGCGTTGGGGGCCGTGATCCTGGCCGACACCCGGCGCCTGGACACCTGCTTCCACGCGGTGGACTTCTTCGAGCGCCGCGGGCTCCCGTTCGTTGTCGCGGTGAACCGCTTCGACGGGTCCACCGACTACGAGGCGGAAGAGGTGCGCGAAGCCCTCGACATTCCTGCTGAGGTGCCCGTGCTGATGACGGACGCGCGAGAACGCGGGTCCGCGAAGGAGGTGCTCGTCCAGCTCGTCAGCCACGTGATCAACAGCCGCCGCCCGGCGCTGAGTGGTTGATGGAGCGGTACTACCCGTGGGAGCGCGGCGTCGGTCCGGTATACGTTCAGGAGAAACGCCCCTGAATGTGGCGTTGAACGCTACAATGTCGCGGCAGTGTCCACCGCTTTGACAGCGCACCCCATCCGCCACTCGTCTGAATCCTGGTATGCGAAACTCTGACCGACTTCCCCCACGCGAACTGCCCAAGCGGCGTTCCGGACGCCACCGCAACCCGCTGTCCTTCGACAACTGGTTCGGTACCCCCGCCCTGATCATGGCGGTCCCGGGCACGGCCGAACAGGCCAGGGACGCCGACGGTGAGTCGATCGGTTCCCGAATGGCCGACCTCGTCCGGGCCTACCGCCCCGAGGTCACCATCCGTTTCGGGCACACCGAGGGCCGGGAGCAGAGCCTCGTCGAGGCGCTGGCCGGTCTGGAACACTCCGATGACCGTCCACTCGCCGGGGTCGTGGTTCCCCTGGTCACGGCCCCGCACGCGGAGACCACCGCCGCGATCGAGGCAGCCATCGCCGAGTCCGGCGCCGACGTCCGCGTCACCGAGGGCCTGGGCCCGCACCCGATGCTCGCCGAGGTGCTGCACCTGCGCCTGGCCGAGGCCGGGCTCGTTCGGGCTGATCGTATGCGGCTGATCAGCGTCACCGCCCGCAACACCACCATGGCCGACGGCGTGATCGTCGGCGCCGTCGGTGGGGAGGGCGCTGTGGGGGCCGCGGGTGTGACCGCGGTCCTGCTCGCCGCTCGTCTCGGCCTGACCGTGCTTCCTGCGGACCTGGAGGACGAGGCCTCACTCGAGCAGGTCAGTGCCCAACTCCACCAGGGTGGTAGCCAGCGCCCCGTCATCGCGCCCAGCGCAGTAGGCCCGGAGCTGCCCGAGGAGGGCCTCTCCGCGCTCGCCGAGCGCTTCGGTGCCCAGGCGTGTGCACCGCTCGGCGCGGACAGCCTTCTGGGTAAGATCGCGGCGCTGCGCTACGCCGAGGTGCTGAACTCACTCGGGGTGGAGCAGCCGCCGACGGCTGAGGAGCTGCCCGCACCGGTGGGGTCCCGGCACCGCCCGGAGAGCTGACCCCGAGATCTGCTTCGCGGAAACCTCGTACAGGGCCGCCCGGACCTCCGGGTGGCCCTGAGGCGTTGAGTGGGGCTTGACCTGCGCCTTCGTCCCGCTTCCGCCCCCCTTAACACTGGGTTGGCCGGAGGTCTTGGCACGATGGATAACTATTCGTGATTATTTGACAACGCACGGCAATGATTTTTCGATAGCCTCGGCAGGACCGAAAGCAGCCGTGGCGCCACTCCCGGTAGCCTCGGCACCCGCTCGGGCCGGAGGGGGCCATGCGCAGAACCCACGCGTCCACCCGGACGATCCGCGGGCAGCTCACCCGCATAGTGCTCATCCCGAGTCTGTGCTTCCTCGCGCTCTGGCTCATCGTGGCCACGCTTGGCACAGCTCAGGCAGCACAACTCATGAGCGACGTCAACCAAGCCAGTGAGGGCACGGAGGTCCTCTCCCGGGCAGCGGCCGAACTCCGTGCGGAACGCCGCCTCTCACTGGTCCACCTCGGTGAACAGGACAGCGGCGGCTCCTCCACGGTGCTGGACGAACTGGCCGAGCAACGGGAGGGTACGGACGGCGCATTCGGCGGTGCGGTCGACCATGCCGCGCAGCTGAGCGAGGGCGGTGACGAAGAGGTGGGCCGGAGCGCCGCCGTCGTGGCCGAAGGCGAAGAGGAGCTGACGGCACTGCGGACGGCGGTCGACGACCGCACCGCGAACCGGGAGGAGGCCCTCGCCCGCTACGGGGACCTCCTGGAGTCCCTCCTCGACACCACTACGGCTCTTCTGCACACGACGGAAGGCGGCGAGAACCTCACCGACGCCGTCCTCACCCGACAGCTGCTGACCGCGCGCGAGGACTACGCGGCGGCGGACGCCCTGCTTGCCGGGGTCATCGCCACCGGTCGGATGACCTATGAGGAGACCGCGCACTTCACGTTCCTCACCGCTTCCTACCGGGGCACGCTGGACACCGCCAGCCACGCCATGCACCCGAGCGTGCAGGCCGAGTACGAGACCCTGACGGCGGAGGAGGAGTGGACCGCGGCCGAAGGCCTCAGCCGGAGCGTCGTCACTCGGCCACCGGTCGCGGAGGCCCCCGACGACGGCGGGGAGGAGGTCCTGAGCGAGTGGAACTCGACCATCGACGTCGAGGCGGCCGATTGGGACGCGTCCTCGTACCCCACTGCCCTTGCCTTGGACGGCCTCGCCGAGACCCAGGCCGAACGCGCCGTCGACCTCGCGTGGAGCGCTGCACTCCTGAGGGTCTCCCTCGGTGTCGCCGCCGCGGCCGTCACCCTGGTCGGCGGGGTGTTCGCCATCGCCCTCGTGAGCCGCTCGTCACGCCGCCTCACGGAGCGCCTCGACTGCCTGCGGGAGCAGATCCTGCACCGGGATGCGGACCTGCCCGACATCATCGACCGGGCGCAGAGGGGGACCAAGGTCGATGTCGTGGATGAGCTCCCGCCGCTCGACGAGGAGGGTGAGGACGAGATCGGGCAGGTCGCCGACGCCTTCGACAGCGCGCAGATCACCGCGGTGGAGGCCGCCGTCCGGCAGGCCGAGATCCGCCGCGGGGCCAACCGCGCCTTCCTCGGAATCGCCTTCCGCAACCAGACCCTCGTCCAGCGCCAGCTGCGCCTGCTCGACGAGATCGAGTACCGGGAACAGGACCCAGACGCGCTCCGACGGCTCTTCCGGCTGGATCACCTGGCCACGCGGGCGCGCCGTTACGCCGACAACCTCATCATCCTCGGCGGTGGCCAGTCCGTCCGACGTTGGCGCCAGCCCCGGCCCCTCGTGGACGTTCTGCGCGCGTCGATCGCGGAGACCGAGGACTTCGACCGGGTCCGGCTGACCTCCGCGCCCCGGGTGCTCATGCACGGCCAGGTCGTGGCCGACATCGTTCACCTGCTCGCGGAGCTCGTGGAGAACGCCACGCAGTTCTCACCCGCGGGCACCCCCGTCGACGTCGGCTGCGCGTCGGTCGCCGGCGGACTCTTGGTGGAGATCGAGGACCGGGGCCTCGGCATGTCCGAGCAGGGGTACGCGGCCGCTGAGCGCACGCTCACCCGTCCACCCGAATTCGACGTGATGGCTCTGCCGGACGACCCGCGCCTGGGTCTGTTCGTCGTGGCCCGGCTCGCCGAGCGCCACGGTGTCCGGGTGTGGCTCCACCCGTCTCCGTACGGCGGGACCCGGGCCACCGCCCTCATCCCGGACAGTCTCCTGGAACCCGTGGACAACCCGCTCGCGACCAGCGGCGCCCCCATCGGGGCCCCGCACTTCCCGGGAGCGCTGAGCCACGCGGGAACGTACGTTCCCTCAGGGCCGCAGAGCGTGGGGTCGCCCTCAGGCCCGCAGGGGCCGTACGGATGGCCGTGGCAGGGGGCGAACGGCCATCCCGGTCCCCACGGCGGCCCCGCCCCCGGGGCCGGAGCCGGATCCCAGACCGGCCCTCATCCTCAGGTCCATCCGCAGGACCAGTCCGGTCCCCAACCCCAGGCCCGGCCACAGCCTCAGAACCCGCCCCAGGACCAACCCCAGACCCGGTCACAACCCCAAGCGGGGCACTCCGGGGCGCAGGGGGCCGTCTCCCCTTGGCCCCGATCCGACACCACACCCTTCCCGACCCCGCCAAGAGGAGGACCCAGTGAGCGCTGAGGGCCGCCACGCCCGTCGCCTGGCGGGCTGTGGCGCGGCCGACCGTCCCGACGGGAACGGACCCAGACCCTCCGAGGAGGGAGAGGCCGCGGAGAACGAACGGTTCCTGCGCCCTTACGCCGTCGACGCCGGGAACGTTGAGCGGGCCGCGCCGCCCACCACCACGACCCTGGACATCGACCTGCTCACCCTCGTCGTGGCGGCCCGGACCCCCGGCCGTCACGAGTGGCTGCGGCCGGAGCGGGAGACCATCCTCCACTACGCCCTGAGGGCCCGGACCGTCGCAGAGCTGGCCGCCGAGGTCGGTCTGCCCACCGGCCAGGTCCGGATCATGGTCGCCGACATGGTCTCGGACGGATCACTCCAGCGCTGCGGTCCCTCCAGGCCCCTCGGCCGGGAGGACATCCTGCACGCGGTCCTCGTCGGCCTACGCTCCCTTTGAACCCGGCCCGCACACCTGCCGTGCGGAGCCGGATTGCTAGCGTTCTCCCATGCGCAGCACCGAACACATCGGCATCATCGGAGCGGGGATCGTCGGTCTGGCCCTGGCCCGCCACATCACCCTCCACCGCCCCGGCACCCGCGTCACCGTCATGGAGAAGGAGAAACGGGTCGCCGCGCACCAGACCGGCCACAACAGCGGAGTCGTCCACGCCGGGCTCTACTATCGGCCAGGGTCGCTCAAGGCCACGCTGTGCCGCCGAGGAGTAGGGCTGCTCAGGGACTACTGTGCCGAGAACTTCCTGCCCTACGAGGAAGCGGGCAAGCTCCTCGTCGCCGTGGACGGCGAAGACGAGGCGCGCCTGGACGACATCGAGCGCCGCGCCAAGGAGAACGGTGTTCCCGGCGTGACCCGTTTGGGTCCGGAGGGGATCCGGGAGGTCGAACCCCATGCGGCGGGGACCGCAGGTCTGCACTCGCCCACCACCGCCATCACCGATTTCGTCGCGGTCGCGGAGCAACTCGCTGACGACGTGCGCCGCTCCGGAGGCAGGGTTCTGCTCAACACCCCCGTCATCGACCTGCGCCAGAACCACGACTGCGCGGAGGTCCTGACCGGAGACCCCAAGGGGGAGCGGACCGTCCACCGCTTCGACCGCCTGATCCTCTGCGGCGGGCTACAGAGCGACCATCTCGCGGGATTGGCGGGAGGGCCCTCCGACCCCCGCGTCGTCCCCTTCCGCGGCCATTACCACGAGCTCGTCCCCGAACGCCGGGACCTGGTACACGGTCTCCTCTACCCGGTCCCCGACCCCCGCTATCCGTTCCTGGGCGTGCACCTGACGCGCCACATCGGCGGAGAGGTGATGGCCGGACCCAACGCCATCCTCGCCACCGCCCGCGAGGGGTACAGTGCCCGGGACGTGCGCCCTGCTGAACTCGCCCAGACCCTCGCCTGGCCCGGTTTCTGGCGACTGGCACGCAGGCACTGGTCCGTGGGAGCGAGGGAGACCCTGGTGTCGGCCTCCCGGGCGGTGTTCGCCGGCCAGGCCCGCCGCCTGCTTCCCGAGATCACCGCGGCCGACCTGCGCCCAGCACCGGCCGGTGTACGCGCTCAGGCACTGGCCCGCGACGGCTCCCTGCTGGACGACTTCCATGTGGACACCCACGGCCGCGTGGTGTGCGTGCGCAACGCCCCCTCACCCGCGGCCACCTCTTCCCTGGCCATCGCCGAGTTCCTGTACGACCGGTTCGTCGACGGGTACTGACTCCCGGTGTGTCGGAACGGGGTTGTGAGCTGTTCGGGGTTCCTTCAGCAACCATCCACCCCGGTCAACACACAGCACGACGACCGCAGGCCGCCGTTGAAGAGCCAGGAACTCGGACCGGTTCGCGCCGGGGGCCGGGGCCGAGCAGCGGTTGCGCTCGCACTGCGGAGCCGCCCGGGTGAGCTTCAACTGGGCACGCAACCACGTCCTGGCCAACTGGGACCAGCGCGCGGCCGAGGCCTCCTACGGGATTCCTGATTCTGAGCGCACCCCGTGGCGGTCTTGGTCGCTGCCCAGCCTGTGGCGGGCGTTCAACGCCACCAAGAGGGGTGATCCCCGGTTCGCCTCCTGGTGGGCGGACAACTCCAAGGAGGCCTACAACACCGGCCTAGCAGGCGCCGCCGCTGCCTTTGACTGCTACTCCGCCTCCAAACGCGGCGATCGCAGAGGTCCGAAGGTGGGGGTGCCGCGGCCCAAGTCCAAGCACCGGGCCCCGCTCTCCTGCCGCTTCACCACCGGCACCATCCGGTGCGAGGACTCCCGGCGCCACGTGAGGCTGCTGGTGGTGGGGCGGGTGCGCACCCATGAGTCCACCCGCAAACTCCACCGCCGCCTGGCCAATGGGACCGCGCGGGGCGTGCGGGGCGGGCCGGTGGCGCAAGGCCGCGTAAGCGGACAGAAGCTCCGGCACCGTCGTCAGGACACCCAACCCCGGTTGTGGTGACACCGTCACGGACCTTGCGTGCAGAAACGCACGGGATGCCGATGGTTGCTTAAGACATCAGCAACGGTTATCCACAGGTTCAGGGACACCCTGGTGCTGGTCACCGTCCCGGCCGACCATGGAAAAACCGGCGGTCCGGGAGGGTCCCGCGGTCCCCGGTGGAGGTGACCATGTCCCTGACCAGGTGCGTCTCGGTGGCCCTCGCCACCATGCTCGCGCTCGTTCTCACGGCGGCCGCGCCCGCTGCCGACCCACGAGGAGGACCCTTGGACGGATTCACGATCGGCCATCTGCCCGCACCGGTCGACGAGGAGACCTCGGTCTCGGACTTCCCCTACGAATGGGAGGACGTCTCCTTCACCTCCCGGATGTGGGAACAGGCCAAGGAGGGCGGGGGTTTCCAGGTGGTGCTCCAGGTCCTGGTGCTGCGCGGGGAGAAGCTCACCGACCTGGCGGCGGTCCGTGCCTTCCTCGCCCATTACCACGAGAACGACCCGGCCACCTGGGACCTCGCGGAATTCGACAACAACGGCACCGTCGGCCTGTACGGCGCGTCCGAGGCCTTCTGGAGTGCGGGGGGAAGGGTCGCGGTCGAGGTCCGCGACCCCTCCGGCCTCCTTGGAAAGGAGGAAATCCTCGCCACGGCACGGGGCATCGGCACGGAGGACGCGCCCTAGCCTAGGCACGTGCCCCGGACGCACGCCCCGGATACGCGTGTCCGTATTGGCGGGGGCTGCCGACCGCGGCCTTCGGTCAGCAGCCCCCTCGGGGGACTCAGGGACTCAGCAGCCCTCGAGAACCTCGTGCAGGGCGGTTTCCTCGTCCGGGTCGACACTTAGGTCCCACTCGTGCTTGACCTCGATCCAGGAGACCACGTAGTCGCAGTGCGCGGACTCCTGCGGGGGGAGCCAGTCGGCGGGGTCGGAGTCGCCCTTGGCGCGGTTGGAAGTGGCGCTCACGGCCCACAGCTGGGTGGATTCGAGATCGTTGGCGAACTGCTGGCGCCGCTCGGTCGGCCACTCGTGGGCCCCCGACCGCCAGGCCTCCTTGAGCGCCACCATGTGGTCGATGTCGATGTCCTGTGCGTCCGTCAGGGTCTCCCCGTCGTACGGGCTGTACCAGGAACCGGACACCGGCTGGCAGTTGTCGTCGGTCTCCACGTCCTCGCCGTCGCGGAGCAGGACGACCTGCCGGGTGGTGCAGTTGTCCTCGACCCCGGAGTCCCAGTGCGGGAAGAGCGCCCGGTCGTACCCGGGCGGGTCCTCCTCGTCCTCGACCCGGAGTTCCGCCAGCTGTTGTCCTGCATGCTCCACATCGTCGGAGGAGGCGGCACCGGGGGAGCTCTGCGGCTCAGCGCCGGGGGTTCCGGTCTCCAGGTCGAGCAGGCCGAGCTGCTGGAGTACGACGGCGGCGATCACCAGGGCGCCGATCACCGTGCCGATGATCGCCGCGGGCCCTGACTTGGACTTGCCACGCTTCGCGGAGGATCTCTTGGCCATCGGGGGACTCCCACACTGTCTCGCTTCCCGGGACGGGCGGGTCGACCGTCCCGACCCTCAAGCCTGGCCCATCAGGCAGCCCACCCGGAACGGTGGGTTGCGGACCCGCTGCTCCGGACGCCTGAGCACTGCGGCGCCTGCGGTCCGCCGAGGTGTCAGTCTGCCGGCTCCCGCAGCTGCCCGTTCTCCAGTGCCCGGACGAACCCCTCGACCAGGACGGTGTAACTCTCGTCGATGTCCTCAGGCATCCTGAACCCGCCCTGTGCCTCGAGGTCGACGAAACCGTGCACGGCGCTGCGCAGCGCCCGGATCGTGTGGACCAGCTGCTCCTCGGGGATCCCGAAGCCGCGCAGGACCGCCGCGATCACCTCGACGGGCTTGGCGAAGGTCGCGTACGCCTCGGGGTCCGACGGTGCGGGTCCCCGCTGGGTCGCCGCGTAGCGGCCCGGGTGTTCGTGCGCGTAGCTCCGGTAGGCCCTGAAGATCGCACGGACGGCGTCGGAACCGGACCGCCCCACCGCGGCACCCTGGATCCGGTCACCCAGTTCGGTCACGGCGAGGAGAGCTACCCCGCGCCGCAGCCCGGACAGCCCGTCGACGTGCTTGTACAGGCTCGGTGTCGCCACGCCGAACTTCTTGGCCAGCGCCGAGAGCGACAGTGCGTCGAATCCCTGTTCATCGCTGAGCACCGCGGCCTCGGCAACGACCAGCTGCGGAGTGAGGCCGACCCTAGGCACCGGCGTTCACCTTCTCGATGAGGTCGACGAGGGCGGGCACCGTGACGTCGGGCCGCTGCGACTGCGCGTAGTGACCGCAGTCGGGAACCATCACCACGCTGCCGCGTACCACGGAGGCAACCCAGTCGGCCTCGGCCCGGGGATCCTTCCAGTCCGGGTCCTGGTCACCCATGATCACCACGGCCTCGGCGGCAGGAGGCTCGGCCCCCTCGATCCACTCGATCGTCCTCTTCGGGCCGTTGATGGTCTCCCGGACCACCCGGTAGCGGTCGGCGGGGCGGAGCATGTGGCGGATGCGCGCCAACTGCTCGTCGTGTCCTTCGGGGGTCCGCCCGGCGTGGAGGCTGTCGTAGAAGCGGGTCAGCGCTCGCGGCGCCCAGGGGCGGGCGAGCAGAACCCTGAGCATGGCCCTCTTCGCCCAGCTGGTCTTGGGGACCCGCAGGAAGGGACCGAGGAGAGCGATCCCCGCAACCAGGTCGGGGCGGTCCAGGGCGGCGATGGTCACCGCGCCGGCCCCCATCGAGTTCCCGACCATGACGACCTGGCCCCCGCCCAGTTCCTCAGCCAGGGCGGTTGCGTCGGTGGCGGCGGCGAGGTCGGTGTGGTCGCTGAAAGTGATGTCGCTGTCGCCGTGTCCGCGCAGGTCCATGACGGCCACCCGGTGGCCGGCAGCGGCGAGGGCCTCTCCCACGAAACGGAAGGAGGCCCGGTGGTCGAACATGCCGGGAACGCAGATCACGAGCGTTCCGGAGTTTCCGCTCCCGTACAGGTCGTAGGCGATCCGTCCCTCGGGGCGTCGGAGGTGGTGCATGACAGTGCTCCCTCGTCCGTGGTTCTGGACTCCCTGGCTTATATCCATAGCTATAAAGCTAATGGCATTAGTCAAGCGGGTCAAGGGCGCAGGCAGGGCTTCGGACGAGAAGGTGGGGAACGCCGAATGACCTGCGGTGGTAGTCGGCCGATAGCGTGGTCGTGTGAGGGATATCCGGGTGACCCACCGGTGCACCCGACCTACACTGCTAGGCAGATCGGGCCGCAGGGCCCGCCTACACAACAGAGAGCTACACAGTGATCGACATCATCGACGAACTCCAGTGGCGCGGCCTCATCGCGCAGACGACCGACCTTGACGCACTCCGCAAGGCGCTGGCCGATGGTCCGATCACCCTCTATTGCGGGTTCGACCCGACGGCGGGCAGCCTCCACGTCGGCCACCTGACCCAGGCGCTCACCCTGGCCCGCTTCCAGCAGGCCGGGCACCGTCCGATCGCCCTCGTGGGCGGCGGCACGGGCCTCATCGGTGACCCGAAGCCCAACGCCGAGCGTCAGATGAACTCGGCGGAGACGGTGCAGGGCTGGGTCGGCAACCTGGCCGGGCAGCTCTCGTCCTTCCTGAGGTTCACCCCCGAAGGCGAGCAGGCCGGTCCCACCGACGCGATCCTCGCCAACAACGGGGACTGGCTGGGCGAGATCAACGCGATCGAGTTGCTCCGCGACGTGGGCAAGCACTTCAGCATCAACCAGATGCTGGCCCGCGAGACGGTCAAGAGCCGCCTCGACGGCGAGGGCATGAGCTACACCGAGTTCAGCTACGTGCTCCTCCAGTCCTACGACTACGTCGAGCTTTACCGGCGCCACGGCTGCACCCTGCAGATCGGTGGTTCCGACCAGTGGGGCAACATCACCGCTGGCCTGGACCTGGTCCGCCGGATCGACGGCAACGAACCGCACGGCCAGGCACACGGCCTGACCACGAACCTGCTGACCAAGGCCGACGGCACCAAGTTCGGAAAGACCGAGTCGGGAACCATCTGGCTCGACCCGGAGCAGACGTCGCCGTACGCCTTTTACCAGTTCTGGTTCAACGCCGACGACCGTGACGTCATCCGCTACCTCAAGGTGTTCAGCTTCCTGTCCCAGGACGAGATCGCCGACCTGGAGCGCCAGACCGAGGAGCGTCCGCAGGCCCGTGCCGCTCAGCGCGTACTGGCGGAGACGCTGACGACACTGGTCCACGGCGAGGAGGAGACCCGCAAGGTCAAGGCGGCCAGTCTGGCGCTGTTCGGTCGTGCAGACCTGGCCGAGCTGGACGCCCGCACCCTCGACGCGGCCCTGTCCGAGGTGCCCAAGGTCGAGGTCGAGGGCCCGGTCGAGGAACTGCTCGTCAGCGACCTGTTCGCCCAGAGCGGCCTGGCGCCGAGCAAGTCCGCGGCCCGCCGTGCCATCCAGGAGGGCGGCGCTTACGTGAACAACGTGAAGGTGACCGACGTGGAAGCCAAGCTCGCTGCCACGGACGTACTCCAGGGCCGCTTCGTCGTACTGCGCAAGGGCAAGCGCAATATCGGCGGCGCCGTCCTGAAGGGTTAGGGCGCCAGGGCTCCCAGCAGAGTTGAGCGGCTTAGGAGCGGGCCGTTCAGCGCTGGAAGGTTCCGGGTTGCGTGGCCGTGCCAACCAGAGCGTGGGCCGGTTTCCCACCGGGGAAGCCGGCCCACCCTGTGCCCGGGAACAGATCCGGACACCAAGTCCAGGTTTGGCTCCGTCATCATCGGGGCAAGATGCCCGATGTCTAACAAAAGCCGACGTAACCGAGCGAGCTTGGTGTGAAGCTCGCGCACGTCAGGGGCCTTGAGTAACCGCCCAAACCGGGGCGATCGAGGCCCGGATCGCCTGCAGGGCAACGGATCCGGGTCTTGATTTGACGTCCCCCTCCGGCATCCCTACACTCGAAAGAGTCGCTGCGGGACGGCGAGCGGATCCCCTGGGGGTCTGGCTCAGCACCGGGCCGCGATCACAGACACACTCTTTCTCCGCTGAGCCGAGATGGTTCGGGCACTGCCCGGAGCATGTAAGCTCGGAGAGTTGCTTCAGACGCCGGGCGGAAACGCAGGTCGAAAGAAGCGAAACGGGCTTTACCCCGATCTCGTTCTTCAAAACCGCCGATTTGGCGGGGTGCGGAACACCTGATAAAGTAAAGAACACAACAAGCGGAAACGCAGACGCCTTCCACGGAAGAGCAGCCAGGGCGAGAGTCCGGGCGCTTGTACGGGAAGAGTGATT
>NZ_BAAHAR010000004.1:0-185154 GCF_054777395.1 Nocardiopsis oceani | reverse complement strand
ACGCGAGGTCCGGCCGAGCTGGGCTTGAAGCTCGGTGATGCGCTTGTTCGCGTTCTCTAGCTCGGACCGTAGTTGCACGACCAGCGCGGCGAGCTCCTCGTAGGAGGGCGCGGTCTGGTCGGAGGAGGTCACGGGTTCATCGTTGCAGCCCAGGGGTCCCTCTCGCAGGCGAACCGATCAACTCACCCAAAGACCTGAACAGTCACCATGAACGCACTGCCCGCGATGGCTCCACGAGCGCTGCCGCGGCGAAAGCCACTGACAGCGTTCCCTTCCGAGCCCCTGATCCCCGGGCCTCGTAAGGTGATCTGCTCCGCCCGGAACGTGGCTGGGCTGCTGGAGCGCGAGCCTGCTTTGTGGCCCGGGCTGACGACCTGCGTCACCGACACGGATGGGAGGTTGATGGTCCACTACGCGGCGGGCAGGGGCAGCCGCGACGCGGACAGCCTGTTCGGGCCGGACGGCGTGGTTGCCCGCTGGAGATCGGTACTCGCCGAACCGCAGGAGTCCAGGCGCGAGCGCCGAGGGGGTCGCGAACGCGTAGTGACTCTTCAAGGCCGGCACTCCGGCTACCCGGTGACGGTCCTGTTCACTGTCGTGGGGGCCACGTGAGCAGCCGACCCGAGCACGCGCCCGCCGCACCAGCAGATTCGACTCTCCCGCTCGCCGGGAGCCGGCTCCTCTATCCGGACGTCAACGCGATCCCGTGGCCGCTCAACCACCACGCCTACGTGCGCGCCTGCGCCGACCGGTTGCGCAAGGAGATACGTTTCGAGCCGATGGTCCACCTCCCCACGAGCCAGATCCAACTCCGGGACAGCCGCCGCGCCCTGGTACGCCTGGATCCCGCGGTGGACAGCCCCGGTGTCCTGCTGTCCTGGGACGAACAGCACGGCTGGGCGCGGCTGGAGGGGGCCACCCGCAGGCCCCTCGTTCTGGGAGCCGAACCGCTGTTGCCCCCCGGGGCGTTCGCGCACGCGGTAACGGCCCTCCTCACCGATGCCACCCGCCAGCTGCTCATCGTCGCTGACCGCAGTCGGCAAAATGCGCATCCGGTGGACGTGGTGTTCGAGCGGCGTCTGGCCGCATACCGGTCACTGTGACCCGGGAGCGAACAGGACTGTGGCGGAAGGGGCTCGGGCCGGTCATCCGTATGGAGGCCGGCCCGAACCGGGTTCCATGGTCCCCGTAGAGCCGTGCAGGGCGGGGTATCGCGGAGCCCCGTTGACCGCCCTCTAGGGATACGGGGCAGGTCGCACCGGGCAGACACCGGCAGCCGTGGCCTATGCCTGGAAGGTCCTGAGCGCGTCTCCGTCGAACGCGGTCCCGGTGAGCTCTTCCGAGAGGTCCCAGAGGCGTTGTGCCGAGCGCGGGTCGCTGGCCTGAGCGCTGCGTCCGACCAGGGCCGGGTGGCCGTGCATCTCGCGTCGGCCGTCGGGTCCGACGTAGCTGGCGCCCGGCAGGTCCTGAGTCGCCGCGTACAGGCTCGGTAGCGCGCCCATCGCGGGGTTCTGGGCGAGTACGGATCCGGCCAACCTCGCCGCGCCGACCAGGATGCGGCCGCGTCCCTGTGTGCCGAGGTTGGACGCGGTGTAGCCCGGGTGCGCCGCCAGGGATCGGACGGCGGAACCGCGCTGGGTGAGCCGTCGCTGCAGCTCGAGGACGAACAGGAGGTTGGCGAGTTTGGACTGGCCGTACGCCTCGACCGGCCGGTAGGCGCGGTGGTGAAAGTTCGGGTCCTCGAAGTCGAGGGTGCCGAACCGGTGGGCCCCTGAGGAGAGCGTGACCACGCGGTCGGTGATGTACGGGAGGAGCAGGTTGGTCAGGGCGAAGTGGCCGAGGTGGTTGGTGCCGAACTGCATCTCGAACCCGTCGGCCGTCGTCGCGGCCGGCCCCATCGCCACGCCGGCGTTGTTGACGAGCACGTCGAGGTCGCCCTGCCAAGAGTCGGCGAACGCGCGGACGGTGGCCAGATCGGCCAGATCGAGCCTGCGCACCTCGTTGCTCCCCCGTACGGCCTGGGCCGCCGCTCTGCCGCGGTCGGGGTTGCGGACGGCGAGGACGACGTGCGCACCGGCACGGGCGAACCCTCGGGCGGTCGCCATGCCGACTCCGCTGCTCGCGCCGGTGACCACCACCGTCCGCCCGTCGAGCCGCGGCATGTGGTCGAAGTTCCATCGCGTCTGCGCCATCGGATCGGTGCTCCGTGTTTCCTGCCGGACTTCTGCCGGGTGTGGGAGGGGCCGGGCTCGTACTGATCTTCCTTGGCCTCTACAGATACCAGCCTGCCGTGCCTTTCGCCGTGCCCGGGCCCGCACGGAGGGCACGGAGGAAAGGCGGGGGAAAGGCGGCGGTGCTGGGGTGGTGTGCAGCAGTCGAGAGCGGAGGAGTTCCCATGCGCGCCGTCGTCATGCACGGCCGCCGCGACGTTCGTGTCGAGGACATCAAGGACGCCGCGGTCATCGAACCGACCGACGCGGTCATCCGTGTCACCGCCACCTGTGTCTGCGGATCCGACCTGTGGCCCTACCGAGGTAGGGAGCCACAGAGCGGCCCAACCCCGATGGGCCATGAGTACATCGGAGTTGTCGAGCAGACCGGGCCCGAGGTCCGCGACGTCCAAGAGGGTGACTTCGTGGTCGGATCGTTTGTCGCCTCGGACAACACCTGCGAGGTCTGCCGGGCCGGATACCAGTCCTTCTGCGTTCGCCATGTCTTCCTGGCCGCCGTCGGTACCCAGTCGGAGTACGCCCGCATCCCCCTCGCCGACGGCACCTTGGTGAAGGTCCCCGGCGAGCCGACGCCGCACCAGGCCCGGGGGCTGCTGACCGCGTCCGATGTGCTCGGCACCGGTTGGTTCGGCTCAGCCGAGGCGGGAGCCGGTCCCGGCAAGACCGTCGCGGTGGTCGGAGACGGCGCGGTCGGCCTGTGCGCGGTCCTGGCCGCGAAGCGCCTGGGTGCGGATCGAATCATTGCCGTGTCCCGCCATGCCGACCGCCAGCGCCTCGCCGAGCGGTTCGGTGCCACACACATCGTGGAGGAACGCGGCGACGCGGGCGTGGCCGAGGTCAAGGAGCTCACTGGCGGCTACGGTGCGCACGCGACCGTGGAGGCTGTCGGTACCGGGGAGTCCGTGAAGCAGGCCATCCGCTCGACGCGCCCCGGTGGCAACGTCGCCTACGTCGGACTCCCGCACGGGGTCGAGCTGGACGGCACCGAGCTGTTTTTCTCCGGGGTGCGCCTGCACGGCGGCCCGGCCCCTGTCCGCCGGCTCCTGCCCGGTCTGATCGACCAGATCATGACCGACCGGATCGACCCGGGGGCCGTCTTCGACGTCACGCTCCCGTTGGGGGAGGCCGCTGAGGCCTACCGGGCGATGGACGAGCGCCGCGCCACCAAGGTGCTGCTTACTCCCTGATCCCTGCCCGGCACCGTGCCGCTTCAAGCAGCGCCCCGTCGAGCCGCGCCCCGCCGCGCCGGGCTCGGCGGGGCGCGGTGCTCTTGGTCGGTCAGCCGCCCACGGCGGGGCGGGCGATCAGCACCGAGTTGACCACGTCGTCGCAGGGGTGCATCTCCACCAGTGTGGTGAAGCCTTCCAAGTCGTCTGGGGACACCGCGGGGTAGAGCGCTGTGCGCAGGCGGTGGGCCGAACGGGTGAGCAGGTGGGCGTCGAGGTGCATGGCCTTGGCGAGAGGCCGCGTGATGTCGCGTTTGGCCGCCCCGTCGTTGCCCGCGAGCGCGGCCAGGAGCACGGTGTCGCTCAGGGCGACCGCGGGGAGGTCCGCCGCACCCCGTGCGTCGTCGCACACGGTGTCGACCTCCGCCGCCAGCCCCAGCGCCCGGACCAGGTCCGAACCGAGTTCGCACGCCTCGGCGTCGTGGTCGACGTTGGTGACGCGCACACCGTGGTCCCGGGCCAGGACCAGCCCGGTCAGCGGGAGCGGGCCCGCCCCCAGGACCACCGTGGACCGCGGCGTTTCGGCGCCGACGGCGAGCAGGCCAGCGAGTTCGAAGCGCACCAGGCGCTGGTAGTTGCACAGGTAGGGGAACCGTCTGAGCTCGGCCCAGGGGTCGTCGGCGCCGATGACGCGCCGGGCCCAGGCGCGTTCGAGCTCGCTCTCCCCGCGGGAGCTGACCGCGCGCAGGGAGTCGATGAGGCCAGCGGTGGCCGGGTCGCGGAGCACCTGGCCGGTCAGGTGGTCGTCGATGACGGTGCACAGCTCGACCAGGCGCCCGAAGGCCTCGTTGACCTCGGGGCAGGGGCGCAGATCCGTCGCGTTGAGCCGGGCGGCGAGCTCGTGGAGTTGGGTGAGGAAGTCGGATGTGGCGAGTGTCCCGGTGGGGGAGAGCGCCATCGGTGGTGTCTCAGTCACGCCTGACCATTCCGTGAAGGTGGGTGCGGTTCTGGCGCCTCGAGCGGTGAGCCGCCCGAGGCGCCTTGATGCGGCTTAGGGGGCCGTGGCCGCGAAGGGGCGGTCGCGAAGGCATCGGTAGGTATGATAATCATTTTCATATGGATCAAGCCAACTATGCCCGGGAGCCGGGGATGCTCGAAGTGCGGAACCTGCGCGTGAGCGCTCGTGGCGGCGGCCCTGACGGATCGGGCGGCGACCGCCTGGTCGACGGTGTGGAGTTCGCGCTCCGGCCGGGTGAACGGGTCGGCTTGATCGGCGCGTCCGGCTCGGGCAAGTCGATGACGGCCCTGGCCCTGATGGGGCTGCTCCCGCAAGGGTGTGCGGCGGAGGGGAGCGTGCGGCTGGCCGACCGGGAGCTGCTCGGCCTCGACGAACGGCGTCTGCGCCGGGTCCGCGGCAGCGGGATGACCATGGTCTTCCAAGACGCACTGAGCGCGCTGAACCCGCTGACGCGTGTGGGGCGCCAGGTCGCCCAGCCGTTCCGCCGTCACCAAGGGATGGGCCTTCGCGCGGCGGACCGGGCGGCAGTGGAGCTGCTCGAACTGGTCGGGCTCGACCGGCCCGAGCAACAGGCCCGCGCCTTCCCCTCGCAGCTCTCCGGAGGCCAGCGGCAGCGCGTCTGTATCGCCATGGCGCTCGCCTGTCGGCCCCGCCTCCTCATCGCCGACGAACCGACCACCGCACTGGACGTCACGGTCCAGGCCGACGTCCTAGACCTGCTCGACCGGATGCTGGGCCTGGAGAACGACCCCCGACCCGGCCTGCTGTTCATCACGCACGACCTCGCAGTCGTCGCCAGAGCCTGTGAACGGCTGCTGGTGATGCACGAGGGCCGGATCGTCGAAGAAGGCCCCGTCGACCGGCTGCTGAGCAGTCCCCGGCACGAACAGACCCGGTCCCTGCTGTCCGACGCGAGAGCTGCCGCGGCCCAGTGAGCCCCGCCGACCGCCCCGTGAACCCCGACCCCGGCCCGGTGAACCCGAACCACGGCCGCCGACCCCTGAACGCCCCTCCAGAGAGGACCCTCATCCATGACCTCTCCCGTCTTGCTCACGGCCGAAGAACTCTGCCGCAGTCACCGTTCCCGCCCCGCACTGGTCTCACCCGCCCGCGAGGTGCGCGCCCTGGACCGGGTGAGCTTCGCGCTGGCCCCGGGGGAACGGCTGGGCGTGGTCGGCGAGTCGGGGTCGGGCAAGTCGTCCCTCGTCAGAGTCCTCCTGGCACTGGAGCGACCGGACTCGGGGGAAGTCAGGTTCGGTCCCGACCAGCGGCCGGTGCGCGCGGGCAGTGCGCGCCGCACCCGCTGGTTCCGATCCCACGTGCAGTTCGTGCCCCAGGACCCCGGAAGCTCCTTCAACCCCCGCCTGCGGGTGGGTGAGAGCATCGCCGAGCCCCTGGTCTGCTTGAACGTCGGCACCGACCACGGCTCCCGGGTCGCCGAGGTCCTGACCGCCGTCGGTCTGGACCCGGACATGGCCGGACGCTTCCCCGACGAGTTCTCCGGAGGGCAGCGCCAGCGCCTGGCCATCGCCCGGGCGCTCGCTCCCGAACCGAGTCTGCTGGTCGCCGACGAGCCCGTGAGCGCGCTCGACGTGTCCTCCCGCACACGCATCATCGAGCTGCTGAAGGGGCTGAGCCTGGCCCGGGGCCTCGCCCTGGTGCTGGTCTCCCATGACCTCGGCGTGGTCCGAGCCCTGTGCGATCAGGTGCTGATTCTGCAAGAAGGGCGGGTCGTGGAGCAGGGCGCCGCCGCTGAAGTGCTGACATGTCCGAACGAGGAACACACCCGGCGCCTGGTCGACGCGGTCCCGCGCCTGCCGACACCCGAGCCCGTCCACGGTCCCGGAGCACGGGCCACCCAGAACGACACCACCCGCTGACCCAAGTGAAGGATCCCATCCGTGTCCACCGCCGCCAGGCGCCGCCTCAACCCGTTCCGCAGATGGTCGCTGCTGACCAGATTCACCCAACTCAACGGCATCACCCGATTGCTGCTGCTCACCCAGCTCGCGTTCAACCTGGGCTTCTACCTCGTGGTCCCCTTTCTTGCGGTGCACCTGGCCGAGGACCTGGCCATGGCGGGTTGGGCCATCGGTGTCGTGCTCGGAGTGCGCACGTTCAGCCAACAGGGACTGTTCGTGGTCGGCGGCGCGCTCGCGGACCGCTTCGGCACCCGGCGCGTGGTGCTGGCCGGGTGCGCCGTGCGCATCGCGGGCTTCCTGGTGCTGGCCTTCGCCCCCACCTTCCCGGTGGTCCTGGTCGGGGCGGTGCTGACCGGGTTCGCGGGCGCCCTGTTCTCCCCGGCAGTGGAGGCGGCGCTGGCCGAGGAAGGGGCCGACTGCGAGCGGCGCGGGGTGATGACCCGCGCCGAGCTGTTCGCCCTCTTCGCGGTCTGCGGAGAGATCGGGTCGGTGACCGGGCCGATGCTGGGCGCGCTGCTGCTGAGCGTGGACTTCTCCCTGACGTGCACGGTCGCCGCACTCGCCTTCACGGCGATCCTGGTCGCCCACTACCTCCTGCTGCCACGAGCGCCCGGTCGCAGTTCGGACGAGCCGGTCCTGTCCGGATGGGCCGACGTGCTGCGCAACCGCGCCTTCCTGGTGTTCGCGCTGGGTTACAGCGCCTACCTGGTCAGCTACAACCAGCTCTACCTGGCGCTCCCGGTGGAGTTGGGCCGGTCCACGGGCGGCCAGTGGGCGCTGGGCTGGATGTTCGCCCTCGCGTCGGTGCTCATCCTGGTGTGCCAGCTGCCGTTGGCGGCCTGGGCACGCGGCCGCCTGGGGCCGGTCCGTGCACTGCCGCTCGGGTTCGCCCTGCTGTCCGCGGCCTTCGCCGGTGTGGCGGTGAGCGCCCCCCTCGAACCGCTCGGCGGGGTGTGGTCACTGGCCCCGGCGGTGGCCCTGGTGGTGATGCTGACCTTCGGCCAGATGCTGGCCGTTCCCGTGGCCCAGGACCTGGTGGCGCGCTTGGCGCGCGGGCAGCGCCTGGGCAGCTACTACGGGTTCCTCGCCTCGATCGGCGGCGTGGCCGTACTGGTGGGCAGCGCCGTCATGGGCGCACTCCTCGACCGGGCCCACACCCCCGCACCCGAAGCGGCGCTGCCCTGGGCGACCATGGCCGCCGTGCCGGCCGTAGGCGGCGTGCTCGTGTGGCTGGTCGCCCGGAGAAGGGCCCCCAAGCCCGTGCCGGAGCGGCGTGTGGCCGTGTGACCGCCGTTCCCGACCTGTAACACCTTCGCGCGCCCTGCCTCCCGGTCTGCGCGGCCCGCCTCCCACCCGTGTGCGCTGACTTTCAGCGCACACCTCTGCCTTCCAAATGAAAACGATTGTCATTTATAGTGTCCCTGGCACCCCTGAAACGGAGACCGTTCCCCATGGCTTCCCCACCCCCGCGCACTAGCGCCACGATGAGTGCCCTGACCGCCCTCGCGCTCCTGGCCACCGGTTGCTTCACCGAGGGCGGAATCGACGACGACACACACCTGCGCGTGTCCTTGGCGTTCCCCCCGGTCCAACAGATGTCGCCCTACAGCGACGACGCCCTCCTGCTCGGTCGCGTGGGCGCCGCCGAACCCCTGACCAGAGTCAGCGACGGCGGCGAGCTGGAGCCCCTGCTCGCCCAGGACTGGGAACAGACCGACGACACCGTCTGGACCCTGCGGCTCCGTGACGACGTCGACTTCCACGACGGAACCCCGCTAGACGCCGACCACGTAGCCGAGGCACTCAACCACGCCACCGGCGCCAGCCCGAAACCACGAGCCCTCGCGGGCGTCGACATCGAGGCCGAGCCCGACGGCGAAGACACCGTCAGCATCACCACCGACCCGGCAGACCCGATCCTGCCGCAGCGGCTCTCATCACCGGAGCTGGCGATACTCGGGCCGACGGCCTACGAGGACGACCCCGCCGTCCCCGACCCGGTCGGTGCCGGCACCGGACCCTTCGAGCTGGTCGACGTCGACCGCGGCTCCGCAGAGCTCACCGCCCACGACGGCTACTGGGCCGGGACACCCGCGGCCGATGGAGTCGACGTGAGCTTCGTGGAGAACGACGCCACCCGCGTGGGCGGTCTGCGCACCGGTGAGGTCGACATCGTCGACGCGGTGCCGATCGCGGAGGTCGACAACATCAGCGGCGGACACCTCGTCGAGGTGAGCACCCCCCGCACCGTAGGGCTGATGCTCAACTCCGAAGACGGCCCCTTCACCGACCCCGCACTACGGGCGTCCGCGGTCGGAGCCGTCGACACCGGGCCCATCGTCGAGGGGGTGTACGAGGGGCGCGCCGACGAGGTCGGCGGCCTCTTCGGCCCCGTGAGCGAATGGGCCGAGGACCGCCCCGCCCCGGACGTGCAGGGAGCGGACGACGCCGACGGCGAGACCGTCTCCCTGGCCACCTACAGTGACCGGCCCGAACTCGCCGAAGCCGCCTCGGCGGTAGCCGAGGACCTGCGAGCGGTCGGCTTCGAAGTCGACGTCACGGTGCAGGAGTTCGCCACCATGGAGACCGACCTCTTGGAGGGGGCGTACGACGCCGTGATCGGCACCCGCTCCTACCTGGTGGAGACCAACGACCCGGTCGGCTACCTCGCGTCCGACTGGAGCTGCGAGGGCAGCTACAACCTCGCCCGGTTCTGCGACGAGGAGATCGACGACATGATCGCCGACGCCTCGGGCGAGGTCGACCTCGACGACCGCCTGGCCGCAGCGGTGGAGGTCGAGACCGCTGTCCTGGAAACCCACACGTTCGTGCCGCTGGCGGGCGAGCGCGCCCGCGTCGGTGTCGTGGACGGGGTCGACGGCGTGGCGGAGGACCCGCTCGAGCGGGCCATCATCACCTGGGAGACGCAGAGACAGTGACCGAGGGGACGAAGCAGAACCGAACCGTCACGCGCACCGGATCCTCCCTCTCCCTGATCCGCGGGCCCGCCGTGGTGGCCGCCTCCCTCGCCGGGGTCGCGTTCGTGGTCGGGGCACTGCCCTGGCTCAGCGGAAACGACCCCGCGCAGACGGTCCTGCGGGCCCGTTCGGCTGAACGGGAAGCCGATCCGCAGGCCCTGGAGGCGATCCGCGACGAACTGGACCTGCCCGGCGACCCGTTCAGCGCCACCGTGGACTGGTTGAGCCGGGCCGCGACCGGTGACTTCGGGGTGTCCTGGGTCAGCGGCTCACCCGTCGCTCCCGCACTGGCCGACGCCACCGGCGTTTCGGCCTCGCTCGCCGGGGTCGCCGCCCTGGTCGCCCTGGTCACCGGCCTCACCGTGATCCTGCCGGGGCTGGTGCGCGCGGTGCGGACCGGCCGCCCGGCGGGGCGCGGGGCCGACACGACGGGGGCGGTCCTGGCCGCCACCCCGGACTTCCTCCTGGCCTCGGTCCTGCTCTCCGTGGTCGCCATCGGGTTGACGGCGGCCCCCTCCGCGGGATGGCAGGGGCCCGAACACATGGTGCTCCCGGCGCTGGCCCTCGGGCTACCCACGGGAGGACTGCTGAGCCGCGTCCTGGCCGGGGCTCTGGCGGCGACCCTGGCGGAGAACTGGGTGCGTACCTGGCGCGTCGTGGGCTACGCTCCCCTGCCCCTGGCCACGGCCCTGATGGTGCGCACGGTCGCGGTGGCCCTGCCCCAGGTCCTGCTCATCTTCGCCGGGCTGGTCGGCTCCTCAGTCATCGTGGAGCGCGTCTTCACCATCCCCGGGCTCGGGCACATGGCGTTGGACGGTGTGCTCTCCCAGGACCTGCCCCGTGTCCAGGCCGCGGTCGCGGTGCTGGTCGTGCTGGGTCTGCTGGTCGGCGGCGTCGGTATCGCGGCGCACCGGGCACTGCTCGGACCGGCCCTGGGGGCATCCGGGCTGGCCCTCGCGGTGGCGGTGGCCCCGCGCAGGACGCGCGCGCCCCAGGTGGTCGGGGCCGTGTTGCTGGCGGTGATCGCGGTGGGGCTGCTCCGCGACCCCGGTGCGGTCGCGCTCGGCGCACGCCTCGAACCCCCCTCGCCGCAGAGTCCGATGGGTACCGACGCGCTGGGTCGGGACCTGTGGGCACGCCTCAGCCACGGAGCGCTCATCAGTGTGGGGGCCGGGGTCGCGGTGAGCCTGGTGGCGCTGCTGCTGGGCACGCTCTTCGGGGTGATCGGCCAGCGGGCGCGCGCGGGCGCGGCGGACGTGCTGAACGCGCTGCCTCCGGTGCTGATGGGAGTCCTGACCGCCGCGGTGCTCGGCCCGGGCCTGTTCGGGGCGGCCGTGGCCGTGGCATCGGTGGCGTGGATCCCGATCGCCGTGCACGCCCGTACCCTGGCGGCCGAAGTGCGGGCCTCGGGCTTCCACCAGGCGGCGATCGCGGGCGGCGCCGGCCGGGTGTGGCTCGCCCGCCGCCACCTCGTTCCGTCCGTGTTGCCCGCGGTGTCACGGCACGCGCTGATGCGCATCCCGCACAACACGCTCGCCCTGGCCGGCCTGGGTTTCCTGGGGCTCGGCGCGCCGCACGACTCACCCGAGTGGGGCGCGATGCTGGCCGAAGGTGTGCGCTACGTGGAACGGGCCCCGTGGACGGTGGCGGTGCCCGCCCTGGGACTGGCACTGCTCGGCGTGATGGCCAGCCTCATCCGCACCGAACGGCGCTGAGGAGAAAGCCCGTCTCCGGGCGGCGCAATGCTACGAGTGCGTGAAATCTTGACCGTCAAGCTCCGACGACCAGGGCTTTCGCGGAGGAGGTCGGTAGCCTCGACGGAGGCAGAACGTCACTCGAAAGACGGGAAAATCCCCCGATGCCCCTGCAGAGCAAACCCGCGATGCCCGGTACGGTCACCGCCGCCCGAACCCTGTTGTTCGTGGTCTCCGGCCTGTCCGGTGTGGTCCTGATCATGAACGCGGTGGCGCTCGTAGCGGTCGTGACCCACCCGGAGGGTACGGACGTGCTCCTCGCCGAGGGCGGTCAGACCATGGCCGGTGTCCTGCTCAACTTCGCGCTGGGCCTGGCCGTGATCGTGCTCCTCCTGCTCGGGGGACTGCGGGTGGCCAAGGGAGGACGCCGGAACCACCTGGTGGTGCGCCTGCTGGTGGGCGCCGGCGGCCTGTTGTCGCTCCTGCACGCCGTCGTGGTCGGCCAGAACGCCGCGTTCATGGGGTTCGTGCTGCCCCTCATCGTTCTCATGCTGCTCCAGTCGAAGTCCTCCCGAGAGTGGTTCGACGCCGTGGAGTCCGCGCGCTGACCGCACCGGGTGAAGAGTGACCGGCACAAGCCTCGGGGACTTTACCGAACCGCCCACCCCCGTTGGGTCCGATTCCGTAGTCTGGACCCGCGCGCATCCGCGCGAGCGCCGGTGCGGGACGTAGTGGACGGGCGTCCCGCACCGGTTTCCGCCATGCCCGGAATGCCTTTCCGCGCCGCCGTCCGGCGGCGTCGGCTCAATGGGACAGCAGCCAGTGGGGCTCCCAGGACCAGCCCAGGAACTGAGTGCTGTCCGCGGCGCGCGTGCCCTCCACGGCCTCGGCCAACCCGGCCAGCAGGGCCTCCATCCGAGGGCGGGTGTGCGCGGGCAGCGCGGCGGCGTCGGCGACCATGCGCGCCAGGCTCTGCCTCTGCTCGGTGTCCGTGCAGTGGGAGAGGTAGAAGAGGCTCTGGCGCCAGGAGGTTGCCGCCCGCCGGAGCCGGCGTTCGACGGCCACGCCGTGGTGGAGGTCGAGGAGGGCACCGCTGGTGACGGTGTGGGCGCGCAACGCCAGGTCGGCCCAGCCGGACTCGGGAACCCAGCCCAGGTCGACCAGGGTCGCCAGGTTGTGCGTGGTCAGGACCTGGGCCTGCTCGATCATCATGCTGTCGGCGACGTCCGCGCGGCGGCGTCCCCAGCGCAGCGCTTCGCGGGTGGAACCGGGTTCCATTCCGGTGCGGGTCCGGCACAGCCGCGCGAACGCGGTGGGTTCGCGGTAGGCGTGGTCGTTGGTGAGCCTCCAGGTGTTGTGGGTGACGCGGACGTACTCGGGGCCTTCGCGCCGCTCCTCGGGAAGCGCCCGGACCAGGGCGGTGTCGATGCCGTAGTAACGGCTGTAGACGGTGTCGGCGAGCTGGTCGGCGGCCAGCCGGGCCGCCTTGGCGAACCGCGGGGAGAATTCGGGGAAGAAGGTGTGCGTCGCGACCTGGGGCAGGAACGGCGGTAGTGATCCGGTGGTGGCGGAGACGCGGTTGAGCCCTCCGGCCAGGTTGGAGGCCAGAGGGCTGGCGGGGAAGGCCTCCGCGTACAGGCCGTGGACCTCGACCAGCAGTGCCCGGTGGGCCTCGTGCTCCTGTCCGGGGTGGGAGAGGTGCGCGCGCAGTGCCTGGAGCCAGGGTTCGTGGCGGTCCGGCCGCTGGGGGCGGCTGCCTTGGGCCCAGGGCGGGGCGGGAAACCGGGACGGGTCGGGGCGGGGCCGTGGGTGGCGGTGGTCCCAGAAGTGGGCCGGGTAGTGGGGGATGCAGGTCCGCTGGTGCTCGGTGAGCAGATGGGCCAGCGCGGGATCGTCGGTGCCCGTTCCCGAGAGCGCGATGCGCACTCCGGGCAGAGCGTGGACGAGGGCTTTGGCGAGGATCTCGTTGGACGGAAAGCGAGAGGCGGGGGCGGGTGCTGCCTCGGGAACGGGGCGGGCCGTCAGGGCGTCCTGTGTCGCTTGTGCAGACCGGAGCGCAGCGTGCTGTGCGGATCCGGGGGTGCCCCGTTTGCGGAGCATGGCGGTGACCGCGTTGCACAGGAGACCGCGGCGGCGGGCGGTGAGCCGGTTCGACGGGACGGCATCGCGCAGGGCCGCGAGGAGGACGGCGAGGTTCTCCTTGGGCTTCCGGTGCTTCGTGCAGTGCGGGTGCTGCTCGGCTAGCTCCCCGTACTCGGCCAGCAGCGCGGTGGCCTGTTCGGTCCAGCCGTCGGGGCGGTGGGCGTCCACGCGGCCGTCTGGCCCGAGGGTGGCCAGCCAGTGGGTGAGGACCCGGTCGGTGAACGGGTTCCAGACCGTCAGCGCCTCGTGCTGGGCCAGGGCCCGCGGGCCGGGGTTCCCGGTGCGGGCGGCCTTGGTGTTCCGGGGCCGTTGGGGACGAGCCGCGTCCGCCCGGAGCTGAGCGGCCACCTCCGCGATCCCGTCCCGGTGCCGGGTGGGCCGTCCGGATGCCGAAGCTCCCGGAAGCGGGGTGAGCGGAAGCTCGCTGACCTGGGGTTCCAACGCGGCCATCAGTCGCAGCGCGGCGGGCACGTGCCCTGCCCGGACCAGCCAGGCCACTGCGAGCAAGGACGCTTCCTCGGGGTTCACCAGGTGGTAGTCCCGGCTCTCCAAGAGCGCGGTGAGGTGGGCGAAGCCGTCGCGGCTGAGGTGGTGGGCGTACAGGGCCGAGCGGCTGTTCGGTAGGCCGTAGCGCTGTTGGAGGGACCGTTCGTGTGGGCGGAACCGGCGCCAGAAGGTCTCTGTGGAGCGGACGTGGACGGCGAGGTGGTGCCGGAACCGCAGTCTGTCCTCGGCCAAGGCGCGGACTTCGGGGTCCTCGTCGCCGAGGGCCCGGGTGAGGAACGCGGCGGGTGCACCGAACGCGGGAGTGTGCTGGTCGTGCATAGCCAGCGTGGCGGGTTCTGCCCCCGCACCCTCCAGATGGATACTCTGGCGCTCTGCTGTTGAGCTACACGCTGCGAGCCAGAGGCTAACGGATCCGGGCGCGCACTGCGAAACGGATTTTCGGCCCGCCGACCGGTGCGGTCAGGCGGTGGATCCCAGGCCGTGGCGCGGGCTGAAGTAGGTCGAGAGCTCGAAGATCCGGGTGGCGCTGGGCAGGGTCGGGGACTCGTTGCGGAGCCCGCGCAGGCACGGGCACCAGTCGGCGTTGCCCTGCAGGTGGCAGGCCTGGACCCCGAGCAGCCGCAGGGTGAGCGCCAGGTCGCGCAACGGCGGGTGCGGGTCGACGGGGCGCATGCCTCGGGCTTGGGACCGGGCCGCGACCTGGTTCTGGCGGGCCCCGGCCAGGGCGCGGACGATGCGGTGTTCCGCGCCGTCCCGCAGGTCGGCGAAGCCGTCGTCGGCGATGGTGCGCAGGGTGTTGTGGGCGAGGGCCCTGGTCGGGTGGCAGGCGCGGGCCATCGTCTCCAGGGTGGGGCAGTCGGCGGTGGCGCGAGGGCTCGTGAGGCGGCGCCACAGACGGTCGGGCACGAGGTCGGTGAAGGTGTGCAGTGCCGTGCGGGTGTGCGCGGTGTACCAGCCGCGGACGACCGCGGCGTCCGCCGGGCGCTGGATCAGGGCGGGGGCGGGTTCGGGGCCCATCAGGGCTCGCAGGGCCGCCCCGTTGCGGCGGGGGCGGGCCAGCAGGTCGGGGTGGCCGGTCCAGGTCGCGGGGCGCTCTCCCATACCTCCGAGGGTCGGTCAACTACCCGTGGCTGAAGCCACGGGCTTGCAGGTAGGTGCCCACCTGGCTGGTAGGAGACCTCCCGCGTCCAGCACCCCCTCACTGTTGAGAGGATGCAGAGGCGGTTGACTCTCGCCCCGCGATCCACGCCGCCTCGCCCCGGTGGGCGAGGTTGCGCGAAGCGTTCACATCGGCGTGCAACACCACACCACAACCCCGGCAGACAAACCGGGCCCGGCTGGGCCGGTTGCGTCTACTGGTGTGGTCACACTCCGAGCAGGACTGCGAGGTGTAGGCCGCATCCACGACCACCAGGGGCACCCCGGCCCTGCGAGCCTTGTAGGAGAGGAAGTCGCGCAGCTGGGCGAAACTCCACGAATGCAGCATGGAATGGTTCTGTTTGGCCTGCCGTACCCGGCCACGGATGCCCTTGAGGTCTTCCAGGGCGATGCCGTGGCCGGTGCGTTCGGCCTGCTCCACGATGTGCTTGGAAATTTGGTGGTTGACGTCCCGCGCCCGCCGCGCCTCCTTGCGGCGCTGGCGCTTGAGCACCCGTTTGGCGCTCTTGGTGTTCTTCTTCTGCAGTTTGGCGCGCAGCCGGTTCTGCCGCTTGCGGTACCGGTTGAGCTGGCGCCCGGCGTAGCGCTTCCCGGTGGAGGTGGTGGCGATCTCCACGATCCCCAGATCCACTCCCACAAACCCCGAAGGGTCTTCGTTCAGTGGTTCTTCGGGCACCTCACAGGTGGCCGCCAGGTACCACTGCCCGTCCTGGTACACCAGGTCGCTCTCCCCCTGCTGATACTGGGCCAGGAGTTTGAGCTGATCGGGTGAGGAGGTGAAGGCCAGGTTCTTCATCCGGCCGTGGGTGGTCCAGATCGAGACCGTGCGCGCATCCATCTGCCAAGACAGACACCGCGCATCGAAAGGCTGAGCCGCATCCGGGCGGAAACGGATCGCCGTGGACGCGGCGCGCCTGCGGCGCGGTGACCCCTTTCCGCCCAGGTGACCGGCCTTCAGATGAGCCTGCCGGGTGGTGTAGGCGTCGGCGACCTTGCCGATCACCCGCACCGCGGGCTGGGCCGAGAGGTCGAAGGAGGCCTTGAGGTCGGCGTAGACCGCTTTCTGCAGGGCGTACTTGTTCCGGGCACCGGTGGTCTGGGCTACCTGTGAGGCGTGGTTGGCGGCCCGGTTACAGGCATGCAGGGTCTCTTGAAGAGCCCGCGCCTGTTCAGGCGAGGGCAGGACCTTGACCCGCACCACCAGTTTCATGGTCGAACACACTAACGACCCACCCGCCGCTCGTGGGGCCAAACGACGAAAGAAGTCTGCGATGGGCGGCGGAACTCCCACAGACCGCCACCTGCCCGAAGTGGACAGGCAGGGCGATTCCTCCCGGGCGTGAACGCCCAGGCATCCTCGCCCAAAAACAGGTGAAACGGGAACGGAGTTCCATGGCCGCGGAGGTGAGGGTCGTCGGGCCTGCCGGTAAGCAGGGCGATGCGGGGCCGGTGCGGGTGTGACTCCGGTGCCGGGTGTCTTTTCCCCTTGTGCGTGTGTACGGACCGGTGTTGCATGTTCTGTGGTTCCGCTGCCGTTTTGCGGTGCGCATCGTACGGTGAGTGCCCGAAGGCAGCGGTCAGATCGCCTTGGGTGGAGGAGCGCGTACGCATGGCTGACGGCAACTGGCAGTGCGGGATGTGCGCGGCCTACAACGAACCGTCGAAACAGGCGTGCATGGTGTGTGAAACCGTCCGGGCGCTGGGTGCACGCGGGGACACCGCCGAAGAGGGCGACCTGCTCGCCCCCGGACTGGGCATGTTCGCCGACCACGGAGAGAGCGTGCGGCATCCGCCTCCCGACGAGGGGGAGCTGCCGCCGATGCGCGTGATGGAACCGCCGCCGTCACGGCCCGGGGCGACCGTGCCCGACGGTGACCGGGCAGGTCCGGTACCGGTACCGGGACCGGACTCGTGGCGTCGGCCGCGCCCGGATTCGCGGACACGAGCGGAGACGGGGCCTCTGCCCCGCACGGCTGCGGATCGGCGAACGGGTCCGGAGCCGCGCCCCCATGGGCCGGACTCGGACGTGGACACCGGGCCGCCGCCCGAGACCGGGCCTCCGCCGAGCCGGGCCCGGCCGGGGAGCCGCTGGTCCCCGCCGCGGTGGCCGCAGGGCACTGTACGGGCACTCGCACTGGCGGTGGTGGGCGGTGTCGTGCTGGTTCTGGTGTGGGTGCTGCCCGGCGTCGACGAGGGCGCGGGACCGGCCGAAAGCCCAGGGGAGGGCGCAACCTGCCCGGAGCGGATCGCCTCGCTCGTGCCGGGCGGGGGGAACGGCCCGCTGGTGGAGTCCTACCAGACCGAACGGCACAGGATCGTGCTGTGCGCGAACTCCTCGGGGGAGCTGTACTACTTCGGGGAGTTCCTCGACGGAGGCGGTGAGGCGATGGTGGTCCCCGCCGTGGCGACCGAGGACGGGTACGTCGCGGACGCGGGGGAGACCCGGTACGAGATCGGTGGTGGCGAGGTCGTGATCACGGGTGGGGACGGCGCGGAGATGGCGCGCCTGCCGCTGGAAACAGTGCCCGCTCCCGAGTGACCGGAGGCGGGGCTGGAGCCCTGGCCGGACTGGAGCCCTTGCCGGGCCGGAGAGCGGGCGGGGCGGAAAGGGTTCTCTGACGGGTGCGTCCGTGTGCCGGGCCGCACCCGTCAGTGCCGTGCGGTGATCGCCTAGCGGGTCTTGACGACGGCCGCGAGGAGACCGGAGATGATCATCATCGCCATGCTGATGACCATGAGCACGAACGCGACGGTTCCGACCATGGTGTTTCCTTCACTGTTTCGTTCCCGGGGCACCGTGGGCCGTTTCCCCGGCGCCCGGCACGCCGGGACACCCGGGTGAGCGGGCGCGGCATGTACCTCTTCGGTGCATCACCCTATCTCGCCGTTGCGGCGGTGCGCCGTTGGGTGCCCGCTCTGACCAGCGTGGTTCAGCTCTCGTTCCAGAAGCGCCGGTAGGTGTCGGCCAGCCACCGGTCGGCCCATGCGGTGTCGGGCAGGGCGGGCAGGTGGGAGGTCCGGCACAGGTCGGTGAGCCCGGCTTCCAGTTCCTTGGCGCGGTCCAGGGCCTCAGCACGGCTGTGCTCGCCGCGGCGCAGGGCCAGCAGCCAGCCGCGGTCGGGTTCGGGCACGGGCAGGGTGAGGCGTCCGGTCTCCAGCAGTTCCACACCCTGAAGGCCCAACCGGACCATGTGGTAGGCGAACTTGGTGTCGAAGCCGTGCTGTGCCACCAGCTCGGGGCGGTTGGTGTGCTTGCCTCCCCGCACGCCCTCCATCCGGTCGCGCTGGGCGCGCAGGTAGCCGAGGAAGCGTTCGCCCGCCTTGCGTGAGAGGAAGCGGTGGGCGTTCTCGCGTAGGTCGGCACCCACGGGGGTGAGGGTGACGATCTCGTCTTCGGGCACGAACAGGGGCAGCAGGACGGTGGGGTTGCCGTCCAGCGCGAGCCGGGTCCACTTGCGCAGCGAGTAGACGGTCAGGTCCAGGTCGCCCGGGCCCGAGCGGGAGTGGTCGTCCCGGGTGCGGTGGACGTACTGCTCGAAAGTGCGCAGGCCGATGACGTACTCGGGCGGTTCGACGCAGATGCCCATCTCGTCGCGGTCGTTCTGGCCGTCGATGGCGAGCCCGTGGACGCCGGAGCCGACCTGGCAGCGCAGCACCGTGCCCTGAGCGGCGATCCGGGCGAACTCCTCGGTCGCGTGCTTCACCGTGCCTCCTACGTTGGGCGTGCCGTCGCGGGTACGTCGGCCGAAAGTTATCGCGAATCTTCCCTGGGTGACGAGGCGTTTTCTACGTCCCTCACCAGCTGGGCCGACTCCGCGGAAAGCGCCCATCGGCGGGGGAACCGGTCCCCTGCCTACTTGCCGGTACCTTTCCGGATCCGTTTACTGGTCCCATACGGAACCGGCGCTCCGCCACCCCCAGCCGCAGAAAGCAGAACCGTGCCCCCTGAGACCCCCGATCCCAGGATCGACACCTCCGTCCCGCACAACGCCCGCATCTGGAACTACTGGTTGGGCGGTAAGGACAACTACCCCGTCGACCGGGAGATGGGCGAGCAGATCCGCTCCTTCTTCCCCGAGATCGTCGACAACGCGGTGGCCGACCGGCACTTCCTGGCCCGCACCGTCACCTTCCTGGCCAGGCAGGAGGGGATCCGGCAGTTCCTGGACATCGGGACGGGGCTGCCCACCCACAACAACACCCACGAGGTCGCCCAGTCCGTGGCCCCGGATACGCGGGTGGTCTACGTGGACAACGACCCGCTGGTGCTCACACACGCCCGTGCGCTCCTGACCGGGAGCGACCAGGGCGCCACCGACTACGTCGACGCGGATCTGCGCGACCCGGAGGGCATTCTGGCCGTCGCCGGGAAGACCCTGGACCTGACCCGGCCGGCGGCGCTGATGCTTCTGGGCGTGGTCAACTTCGTGGCTGACGACGCCGAGGTGCGTTCGATCCTGGAGCACCTGATGGGGGCGCTCGCTCCCGGTAGCTACCTGGTCATCTCCCATCCGACCGACGACATCGACAAAGAACGCGCCCACCAGGTGGCCGCAGCGTGGAACGAGAAGGGCACCCCCAAGCTCACCATCCGCAGTGCCGCGGGGATCGAGGTGCTGTTCGACGGACTCGAACTGCTGGAACCCGGAGTGGTCTCCTGCTCGCTGTGGCGCCCGGAACCGACTGAGGTTGGCGCAATCCGCCCCGTGGCGGAGTACGGCGGTGTGGCCCGCAAACGGTAGGCGCGGAAAGGCGCTGACAGCAAAGCAAGACAAGCGAGGAGCACCTGTGAACCATGTGACGAGGACTACACCCGGGGAATCCGCGCGACCCGCCATAGACCAGGAGCACTGGCGGGGGCGGCTCGCCGAGCTGGCCGAACAGCACGGTGTGCCTGGGGCGCAGCTGGGTGTCCTGAGGGTCGGTTCAGGAGGTGGCGGGACCGGCGAGGAGGAGGGGGAACTCGTCCAGGTCGAGCACGGGGTCCTCAACTCCGAGACCGGGCACGCGGTCACCCCGGAATCGGTCTTCCAGATCGGCTCGGTGACGAAGGTGTGGACGGCGACCGTCATCATGGGCCTGGTGGACGAGGGTGCGCTGACCCTCGACACCCGGATCGCCGAGGTCCTCCCCGAACTGCGCCTGTCCGATCCCGACCTCACCGGGGCGGTGACCGTGCGGCACCTGCTCAACCACACGAGCGGGATCGACGGGGACCTCTTCACCGACACCGGGCGCGGCGACGACGTGCTGGAGCGCTACGTCACCGAGTTGGCGAAGGCGGCCGTCATCCACCCCTTGGGTTCGCTCTTCTCCTACTGCAACTCGGGGTTCCCGCTCCTGGGCCGGGCCATCGAGAAGCTGACCGGACTGACCTGGGACGAGGCGATGCGGGAACGGCTCTTCACCCCGCTCGGCCTGACCCGCTCGGGAACGCTCCCGGAAGAGGCCCTGCTGCACGGCGCGGCAGTCGGCCACATCGAGGGACTGCCCGAACCGGTACGGGCGCCGGTGTGGGGACTTCCCCGCTCGATGGGGCCCGCCGGGCTGGTCACCGCGAACGCGGGGGACGTGCTGCGCTTCGCCGAGGCGCACTTGCGCGGCGGTGTCGCCCGCGACGGGGGCCGGATCCTCGCGGAGGAGACCGCCGAAGCCATGACCCGGTTCCAGGTCGAACTGCCGGACCGGCACACCCTGGGTGACTCCTGGGGGCTGGGCTGGATCCGGTTCGACTGGAACGGCCACCGCCTGATCGGCCACGACGGCGGCACCATCGGCCAGTCCGCCTACCTGCGGGTGCTGCCGGAGGCGGGGCTGGCCGTCGTCCTCCTCACCAACGGGGGGCACACCGGCGATCTCTTCCAGGAGCTGTTCGGGGAGGTCTTCCGGGAGCTCGCCGGTGTGCGGATCCAGGACCCCCTCGTGCCCCCGGAGATCGCACCAGCGGTGGACGTCACACCCCACCTGGGCGCCTATGAGTCCGCGGTGCTCAGGGCCGAGGTGTTCCGGTACGAGGGTGAGACCGTACTGCGCACCACCGACCTGGGCCCGATGGCCGACTTCACCGCCGAGCCCGTCAAGGAGTACGGGCTGGCACCGGTTGGTCCGGGACAGTACGCGATCCTCCCCGAGGGTGAGCAGACGTGGCGCTCGGTGCGGTTCCACCGTTTGGACACGGGAGAGGAGTACCTGTTCTTGGGAGGGCGGTCGATGCCGCGCGCGGGCGACTGACCCTGGAGAGCAGGTCGGTGAGCACGGCGCGGAACCCACTCCTGCTGTAACCCCAGACCCGGGTAGCGGAGGGCGGGTTTATCACAGCGCATGGCTGAAGAAAGCAGCATCCCCGCGTCCAGCCGCCTCGAAACGGGCCCGGGCCGCCGTCGCCGAGTAGGACCGACCTGGCGGGCCCGGGGCCGGAGTGTTCTGCTCAGTCCTTGTGGCGCCGGTCGATGATGCGGCGGAACTTTCCGACCGAGCGCTCGATCTGGTCGGGGTCGACGACGTCTACGGTGACGCTCACACCGACCCGGTCCTTGATCGTGGCGGTGATCTCCCTGCTCAGGGTCACCCGGCGGTCGGTGGCGCAGTCGGGGGCGGCCTCGACCCGCACGGCCATGCGGTCCAGGCGGCCCTCCTTGGTGAGGACCAGCTGGAAGTGCGGGGCGAGCCCGTCCAGTCCGAGCACGATCTCCTCGATCTGGGTCGGAAAGACGTTGACGCCGCGCAGGATGATCATGTCGTCGCTGCGGCCGGTGACCTTGTCCATGCGGCGCATCGGTCGCGCCGTCCCCGGGCGGAGGGTGGTCAGGTCACGGGTGCGGTAGCGGATGACCGGCATCGCCTGCTTGGTGAGGGATGTGAACGCCAGCTCCCCGTTCTCACCGTCGGGCAGGACCTCCTGGGTGATCGGGTCCAGGACCTCGGGGTAGAAGTGGTCCTCCCAGACGTGCAGGCCGTCCTTGGTCTCCACGCACTCGTTGGCCACGCCCGGGCCCATGACCTCGGAGAGCCCGTAGATGTCCACGGCGTGGATGTCGAAGCGGTCCTCGATCTCCGAACGCATCTGCTCGGTCCACGGCTCGGCGCCGAAGACGCCGATCTTCAGGGAGGTCTCGCGGGGGTCGATGCCTTGGCGCTCGAACTCGTCCAGCAGGGTCAGCATGTAGCTGGGGGTGATCATGATGATCTCGGGCCGGAAGTCCTGGATGAGCTGGACCTGCTTGGCGGTCTGGCCGCCTGAGGCGGGGATGACTGTGCAGCCGAGCTTCTCCGCGCCGTAGTGGGCGCCCAGGCCGCCGGTGAACAGGCCGTAGCCGTAGGAGACGTGGACCTTGTGCCCGGGGCGGCCGCCAGCGGCGCGGAGGGAGCGGGCCACGACCGTGGCCCAGGTGTCGATGTCTTCGCGCGTGTAGCCGACGACGGTGGGGCGGCCGGTGGTCCCGCTGGAAGCGTGGATGCGGCTGACCTGGTCCTGGGGGACGGCGAACATCCCGAAGGGGTAGTTGTCGCGCAGGTCCGCCTTGGTGGTGTGGGGGAAGCGGGCGAGGTCCTCAAGGGTCTTCAGGTCCTCGGGGCGTACCCCGGCCTCGTCGAACTTGTGCTTGTACAGGGGCACGTTGGTGTAGGCGTGCTCCAGGGTCCACCGCAGTCGCTGGAGCTGCAGTGCGCGCAGTTCGTCGGCGCTCATGCGCTCGGCCGCGTCCAGTGCCTCGGACGCGGGTGCCTGTCCGAGGCGGGACCGCGGAGCACTGCTGACCGGCTGCGTGGTGGTGTCCTGGGTTGCCATGGGCCTCTCCGGGTACTGTGCGCGGTGATCCGCCAGGGCGGGTTCCGCGCATGGTAGCCCCAATGTTTCCGCGGAACCAGGCCCGTGCTGGGGCGCTGGGCAGGGTGAGGGCGGTGTCGCCGCGCGGTGGTGGGTGTTCGTCGGGTGGTTGCGGGCGGGCCGACTTGCTTACTGACCGAACGTTCGGTTACTAATGCATTTATTCAGTCTCCGACCTGGTGTGTCAAGGAGACGTGTCGATCAGTTCACCGAGGCCGGTGGCCCGCGCCACCGCACTACAACATGGGAGGCCGTTCGTGAGCGACGTCTACGTGGTCGACGGGGTGCGCACCCCACAGGGCCGGTACGGGGGCGCCCTCGCGTCCGTACGCCCCGATGACCTGGCCGCCCAGGTCGTGTCCGAAGTGGTCCGACGGTCCGGCGTCCCCGGGGAGGCGGTGGACGAGGTCATCCTCGGCGCGGCGAACCAGGCCGGTGAGGACAACCGCAACGTGGCCCGGATGGCCGCCCTCCTGGCGGGCCTGGACCCCAAGGTCCCCGGCTACACCGTCAACCGGCTGTGCGCCAGCGGTCTGACCGCGGTCGCCTCGGCGTCCCAAGCCATCCGCGCCGGTGAGGCAGACGTGGTCGTGGCGGGCGGTGCGGAGTCGATGACGCGCGCCCCGTGGGTGATGGCCAAGCCCGGTACCCCTTGGGCCAAACCGGGCGAGGTCGCCGACACCTCCCTGGGCTGGCGCTTCACCAACCCCCGGTTCGCTTCAGCCGACGCTCAGGTCTCCGCAGATGCGTCCCCCGACGACCTGCGCTACACCCTGTCGATGGGGGAGACCGCCGAGGAGGTGGCCGCCTTGGAGGGTCTCAGCCGCGAGGAGTGCGACGCCTTCGCGCTGAACAGCCACGAGCGCGCGGTTGCGGCCGCGGAGGCGGGCCGCTTCGCCGACGAGATCGTTCCGGTCACCGTCCACGGCCGTAAGGGCCAGACACACGAGGTCACCGAGGACGAGGGATCGCGCCCGGGCTCGACGATGGAGAGCCTCGGCAAGCTGCGCCCGGTCTTCCGTGCGGGCGGCATCGTCACCGCGGGCAACTCCTCCTCGCTCTCCGACGGTGCCTCGGCGCTGGTCCTGGCCAGCGCCGAGGCGGTGCGCCGGTACGGCCTCACCCCGCGTGCCCGCGTCGTCGCTTCCGCCTCCGCGGGGGTCGAGCCGCAGGTCATGGGCCTGGGTCCGGTTCCGGCCACCCACAAGGTCCTGGACCGCTCCGGGTGGAAGCTCGACGAGGTCGGCGCGGTCGAACTCAACGAGGCCTTCGCCGCCCAGTCCCTGGGAGTGCTTCGCCAGCTCGGGCTGGACGGTTCCCGGGTGAACGCCGACGGCGGCGCGATTGCCCTGGGCCACCCGCTCGGGTCCTCCGGTTCCCGTCTCGTGGTCACGCTCATGAACCGTATGGAGCGCGAGGACGCCCGCCGCGGCCTGGCCACACTGTGCGTCGGCGTCGGCCAGGGCACGGCACTCCTGGTGGAGCGCGCGTGACCGGGAACCAGCACGGCGAGCAGGAGAGTCCTCAGGACATGGATTTCGAGACCCTCAACGTCGACCGGCGCGAGGACCGCGTGGTGGTCGAGCTGTACCGTCCCGAGGCCCGCAACGCCATCAACGGCCGGATGATCGCCGAGCTGCACCGGGTGTGCGCCGGGATCGAGGCCGACCCCAAGCCGCTGCTGCTGACCGGGCACGGAACCGTGTTCGCCGGCGGGGCCGACATCTCCGAGCTCCGCGAACGCGGTAGGGAGGAGGCCCTGGCCGGGATCAACAGCCGCCTGTTCGAGAGGCTGCACCGCCTCCAGGCGCCTACCGTGGCGGCGGTCGACGGCTTCGCGCTGGGCGGCGGCGCCGAGCTCTCCTACGCCTGCGACATCCGGATCGCCACCCCCACCGCCGTGTTCGCCCAGCCCGAGCCGGGCCTGGGCATCATCGCCGGTGCCGGTGCCTGCTGGCGCTTGAAGGAACTGGTCGGGGTCTCGGTGGCCAAGCAGGTGCTGCTGGGCGGCTTCACACTCGACGCCGAGGCCGCGTTGCGCCACGGTCTGGTCGCCGAGATCGTCCCCTCCGAGGAGTTGCGCGAGCGCGCGCACGGCATCCTGGACCGGATGGCCGCCTCCTCGGCGATGGCCCTGCGGATGACCAAGATGGTGCTGGACGCCGACGGGGTGCACCCGTTGGCCGACGACCTCACGCAGGCGGTGCTGTTCGAGAGCGCCGACAAACAGGACCGTATGACCCGTTTCCTGGAGAGGAAGAAGCGTTGACCTCCGACAACACCGCACAAGGTGTCCCCGCCACCGTCGCCGTCATCGGCGGCGGCACCATGGGCGCGGGCATCGTCCAACAGTTCCTGACCGCCGGGGCGGACGTGGTGCTCGTGGAGGCCGCTTCCGAGGCGGCCGAGGCCGGCCGCGACCGGGTCGCGGCCGGCCTGGACAAGGCGCGCGACCGCGGCAAGATCGACGCTGACCCCGCTTCCTTCCTGTCGCGCTTGAGCACCGTCACCGACGCTGTGAACATCCCGGCCGGCGCCGGTCTGGTCGTGGAGGCCGTCCCCGAGAAGCCGGAGCTGAAGATCGCGGTGCTGACCGCGGCCGAAGCCGCTGTCGGCGCGGACACCGTGCTGGCGTCCAACACCAGCTCGCTGTCGGTGACCGAGCTTGCCGCCGCGCTCAAGCGCCCCGGCCGCTTCCTGGGCACCCACTTCTTCAACCCGGTCCCGGCCTCCAAACTCGTGGAGATCGTCACCGCACCCGAGACTGACGGCGCGGTCCTGGAGTCGGTGCGGGGGTGGGTCGGCGCCCTGGGCAAGACCGAGGTCGTGGTGCGGGACTCGCCGGGCTTCGCCACCAGCCGCCTCGGCGTCATGCTGGGCCTGGAGGCCATCCGGATGGTCGAGGAGGGTGTGGCCTCACCCGCCGACATCGACACCGCCATGGAGCTCGGCTACCGCCACCCCATGGGTCCGCTCAAGCTCACCGACCTGGTCGGTCTGGACGTGCGCCTGGCCATCGCCGAGTACCTGGCCACCGAACTGGGGGACCGGTTCGCGCCTCCGGAGCTCTTGCGCCGTAAAGTCGCCGAGGGCAGGCTCGGCCGCAAGAGCGGCGAGGGTTTTCACACTTGGGACAAGGGAGACAAGGCGTGAGCGAAACGAAGGCTGCGGAGTTCGTCGAGGTTGACGGACTCGCCACGGTACGCCTCAACAGGCCGGCGCTGACCCGGCAGGTCAAGGAGGAGCTGCTGGCGGCGGTCCGGCAGGCCAGGGAGTCCACCACCGCCCGGGCGGTGCTGTTCCTCGGGTCGGCCAAGGCCTTCTGTGTGGGACAGGACCTGGGCGAGCACGCCAAGATCCAGGAGGAGGCGCCCGAAGAGGCGCTGACCACCGTGCGGGAGCACTACAACAAGATCGTCCTGGCCTTGGAGGAGATCCAGGTGCCGGTCGTGGTCGGGATCGGCGGGGCCTGCGTGGGTGCCGGGCTGGGGCTCGCCCTCGCCGGTGACGTGCGCGTGGCCGCCCGCAAGGCCAAGTTCGGCACCGCCTTCACCGGGATCGGGCTGGCCTCGGACTCGGGTCTGGCCTACCGCCTGGTGAGCTCGCTGGGTCAGGCGCGCGCCATGGAGCTCATGCTGCTGGGCACGGTGTTCGGCGCGGACCGGGCCCGGGAGCTGGGGCTGGTGACCGAGGTCGTGGACGACGAGGACTGGGAGGCGCGCGCCCGCGAGGCCGCCGTGCAGCTGGCCTCGGGTCCCACGGCGGCGTTCGTGGCCGCCAAGCGCGAGGTCCGATCGGCGGCCGCGGGTGAGCTGGAGCTGCCCGAGCTGCTGGAGGAGGAGGCCGAGCTACAGAACCAGCTCGGCATGACCGCCGACCACGTCGGTGCGGTCAAGGCCTTCCTGAACAAGGAGAAGCCCACCTTCACCGGCCGCTAGGCAGAGGGTCCGTTCGGGCGCTGGCGGGGTTCTGGAGGCGGCGAAGGTGGGATTGCTCGGATGAGAAACCGCGCCTTAGCGCCTGGTGACAAGGGGTTGGGTTCTCCTGCCCTTGGGGTGTGCCACGTCCTGTGCGGGTGGTTTCCCCGTTTCCTGCCGCTTGATGGTGGCCGTCTCCGCTGCGCGCGTCAAGGTCGTCGCCGTCGAAGCGCTGGCGCGCGGTCGAGGGCGCTCCACCTTGACCCGCTTCGCTCCGACGGCGGGTCGGCGGCAGTCAGGAAACGGGGGACGTGTGGTCGGGGCCTGAAAGGGGCCCTTCGGGCCCCGGGCCTTCGGCCCGGTGGGCCGGGCTTCGCCCGGCCGGGCGAAGCCCGGCCCACCGGCCGTGGCCGGCCGGATTCCTTCCCTTCCGTCTGGCTTCCTCGGCCAGCGCGTCGCAATCCAGTGGCCAGCCAGCGACGAAGGACCCGAACAGGCGGGGCGGGTGGCTGGGCGCGTCCCACCGGGCTTTCGGTCAGGGCTGGGCCCCCTTCCCAACGATGATCTTGCCCCTGGCTCAACCCTCGACGGCCGAGGGTTGAGACAGGGGCAAGATCATCGGGGATGAACCGGTTTCGGACGCAGCGGTCACCCCCACCGGTCTGTTTTCGGACACCGGGGCTGCCCCGGGGGGCGGCCGCTACCCCCGGTGGAGGCACCCGGGACGCCGACCCCCGCTCAGAAGCACCCGGGGGCCGGTGAGCCCCCTCCCTGGAGGCAATCTCGGCGCCCACAATGCCTCCCACGGGGGGGCTCACTGCTTACCCCGCACCCGGCCGGGCCGCCGACACCACCCCGCCCCGACCGGTCCACCCACCGAGCCGCCAGACCGGTGGGACGCGCCCGACCACCCGCCCCGCCTGCTCGGGTCCTTCGTCGCTCACCGGTCACTGGATTGCGACGCGCCTGCCGACACAACCAGACGGACGGGAAGGAATCCGGCCGGCCACGGCCGGACCCGGCCGAAGGCCGGGACATCCACAGCCCCGACCACAGGCCCCCCGTTTCCTGACTGCCGCCGACCCGCCGTCGCAGCGAAGCGGGTCAAGGTGGAGCGCCGTTGATGCGCGAAGCGCTCGATGGCGACGACCTTGAGGCGCGCAGCGGAGACGGCCACCATCAAGCGGCAGGAAACGGGGAAACCCGCACTTGCGTGGGCTTCCCGCGCTTGCGTGGACAGGGGCACACCCCGAGGACAGGGGAGCCCAACACCCTGTTTCAACAGGCTCCTAGGCGTCCGTTGAGGGTTGGTGGCGGGCGACGGGCGGGCGGAGGCCCAAGGCCAACACCAAAGCCAACTCTGCGGTTTTCCGTTCCGGGTGCTCAGGGACTTGCGTTGGGCGCCCGGAACCGGAGATACTAATTACTGACCGAACGTTCGGTTATGAATGGGGAAAGTTCAATGTCGACCACGGCCCAGGAAGCGCCCTCCGGCGCCGACGAGGCTCTCCAAGCGGACTTCGACACCCGGATCGCCGCCAACCAGCGCATCGAGCCGCGCGACTGGATGCCCGAGGCCTACCGCAGGACGCTCATCCGCCAGATCTCCCAGCACGCGCACTCGGAGATCATCGGCATGCAGCCCGAAGGCGACTGGATCGCGACCGCGCCCAGTCTGCGCCGCAAGGCCATCCTCCTGGCCAAGGTCCAGGACGAGGCCGGGCACGGCCTGTACCTGTACGCGGCCGCGGAGACCCTCGGGGTGGACCGGGGCGACCTCACCGAGCGCCTGATCGAAGGGCGCCAGAAGTACTCCTCGATCTTCAACTACCCGTCCCTCAACTACGCCGACGTCGGCGTGATCGGCTGGCTGGTCGACGGCGCGGCGATCTGCAACCAGGTCCCGCTGTGCCGCACCTCCTTCGGGCCCTACGCCCGCGCGATGGTGCGCATCTGCAAGGAGGAGTCCTTCCACCAGCGGCAGGGCTACGAACTGCTCATGCGCATGATGGAGGGCACCGAGGGCCAGCGGAAGATGGTCCAGGACGCGGTGGACCGCTGGTGGTGGCCGTCCCTGATGATGTTCGGCCCGCCCGACTCCGAGTCGCCCAACACCCAGCAGTCCATGATCTGGGGCATCAAGATCGACACCAACGACGAACTGCGCCGGAAGTTCGTCGACATGACCGTCCCCCAAGCCGACAAGCTGGGCGTCACCCTGCCCGACCCCGAGCTGGCCTGGAACGACGAGCGCGGCAGGTACGACTTCGGCGAGCCCGACTGGAACGAGCTCAAGCAGGTCATCTCCGGCAGCGGCCCCAAGAACGCCGAGAGGGTGGCCCGTCGGCGCGCCGCGCACGAGAAGGGCGCGTGGGTACGCGAGGCGGCCACCGCCTACGCCGAGAAGCAGCAGGCCCAGAAGCAGCACAGCACCCGGGAGGTCTCGGCATGAGCAAGGACGGCAACACGGCCCCGGCCCGCCCCGAGTGGCCCCTCTACGAGGTCTTCGTCCGCGGCAAACGCGGCCTGAACCACGTCCACGTCGGTTCCCTGCACGCCCCCGACGAGACCATGGCGCTGCACAACGCCCGCAACCTCTACACCCGCCGCAACGAGGGCGTGAGTATCTGGGTCGTGCTCGCCCAGGACATCACCGCGTCCAGCCCGGACGAGAAGGACCCCTACTTCGAGCCCAGCGGGGACAAGGTCTACCGCCACCCGACCTTCTATCCCATCCCCGAGGACGTCCCCCACATCTAGCGAGCGGCGGGGCGGATCCCGAGGTAGGAACCGCAGGCCACGGACCCGTACACCCGAGGGGTCAGCGGTCGGCACGAGTCTTCAAGGAACTACATGAGCGGCGAGAACATTTTCACCGGCCTGACCGAGGAGCACGGCGGCGACGCCCGCTGGGCCTTCGGCACCGGTTTCACCGAGGCGCTCGCGGGCGTGGACACCACCCTTCCCGCGGGGGTGGACGGCCAGGACCTGGCGGCCTACTGCCAGATGCTCGGCGACGACGCACTCGTCCAGTCCCAGCGCCTCACCCAGTGGGTGACCGACGCCCCGGAGCTGGAGGAGGAGGTGGCCCTGGCCAACATCGCGCTGGACCTGCTCGGCCAGGCCCGCCTGCTGCTCGCCCGCGCAGGCCAGGCCGACGGCACGGGACGCGACGAGGACGCCTTCGCCTACCACCGGGCGGCCGCCGAGTTCCGCAACGTGCACCTGGCTGAGCTCCCCCGTGGCGACTTCGGCCGCGCCGTCGCCACGCTGCTCGTGCTCTCCAGCTGGCGGTTGGCCGTCTTCACCCGGCTGGCCGACAGCAAGGACCCCGTCCTGTCCGCCATCGCGGCCAAGGCCGTCAACGAACTCGCCTACCACCGCGAGTACGCCGTTTCCTGGGCCCTGCGCCTGGGCGACGGCACCCCCTACTCCAACGAGCGCATGCGCGCGGCCGTCGCCGACGTGTGGCCGCACACCGGCGAGCTCTTCGCCACCCACCCCGTCGAGGCCGGACTGGCCGAACAGGGCGTGGGTGTGGACCCGGCCGGTCTGCGCGACGAGGTTCACGAAGTCCTCACCCAGGTGCTGACCGCCGCGACCCTGCCCGCCCCTGACGCCTTCCCCGGAGCCGAGGTCGCCGGGCGCCGCGGCAGGCACACCGCCGAACTCGCCCCGCTGCTGGAGGAACTCCAGCGCGTGGCCCGAGAGCACCCGGAGGCGACATGGTAGCCACAACCGACACCGCGACCGAGGAGCGGCGGGTCTGGGCGGCCGCAGCCGCGGTCACCGACCCCGAGCTGCCCATGCTCACCCTCGCCGACCTCGGCATCCTGCGCGACGTCGCGGTCGAGGCGGACGGCACCGCCGCGGTGTGGATCACGCCCACCTACTCCGGCTGCCCGGCCCTGGCCGAGATGCGCGTCGACGTCGACCGCGCCGTGCGCGCCATCGGGTTCGCGGACGTGGAGGTGCGCACCGCGCTCTCCCCGCCGTGGAGCTCCGACTGGATCACCGACGAGGGCCGGCGCAAGCTCACCGAGCACGGCATCTCCCCGCCGAGCGGGGCACCCCAGCGCCCGGCGGGTCCCGTTCCGCTCACCCTGCTGCCCACCCGTACCGTTCCGCGCTGCCCCCTCTGCGGGGCGGCCGACACCGAGGAGCTGTCCCGGTTCGGCGCGACCTCCTGCAAGTCGCTGCACCGCTGCCGGACCTGCCTCGAACCGTTCGAGCACGTCAAGGAGATTTGACCGTGACCACACCCGTCACCGAGACCGCCGGGTCCCCGGTACGCCGCCGGGCGGCGTTCCACCGGCTGCGCGTGGCCGCCGTCGAGTACCTGTGCGACGACGCGGTCGCCGTTACGTTCGACGTTCCCGACCACCTGGCCGAGGAGTTCGCCTTCGCGCCGGGGCAGTCACTGACGCTGCGCCGCGAGGTCGACGGTGTGGAGGAGCGGCGCAGCTACTCCATCTGCGCGCCCGTGGGCGACGCGCCGCGGGTGGGCGTGCGCCTCGTCTCCGGCGGCCTGTTCTCCAGCTGGCTGGTCCGCGAGGTCGCGCCGGGCGACGAGATCGAGGTGGGCCCGCCCACCGGCCGGTTCAGCCCCGACCTGGCCGAGTCCGGCCGCCACGTGCTGGTCGCCGCGGGTTCGGGCATCACGCCCGTCCTGTCCATGGCCGCGTCGCTGCTGCGCCGGACCGACTCCCACGTCACGCTCCTCTACGGCAACCGGCGCAGCGACACCGTGATGTTCGCTGACGAGCTGGCCGACCTCAAGGACGTCTACGGGCCCCGGCTCGAACTGGTCCACGTGCTCTCGCGCGAGCCCCGCGGCTCCGACCTGTTCACCGGACGCTTGGACGGCGAGAAGCTGGACGCGCTGCTGTCCACCATCATCGCGGCCGACGCCGTGGACCACTGGTGGCTGTGCGGCCCCTACGGGATGGTCACCGACGCCCAGGAGGTCCTCGCCGAACACGGTGTGGCGGGCGACCGGATCCACCAGGAGCTCTTCTTCGTCGAGGGCGCCGAACCGCCGCCCCAGGCACGCCACGAGGAGCCCGGGGTCGACGGCCCGGCCAGCGAGGTGACCGTCGTCCTGGACGGCCGCACCACGACGCTGACCCTGCCGCAGGGCGTCCCGGTCCTGGACTCCGCCCAGCGTTACCGGCCCGACCTGCCCTTCGCCTGCAAGGGCGGGGTCTGCGGCACCTGCCGGGTCAAGGTGTGCGACGGCGAGGTGCGGATGCGCCGCAACTACGCGCTCACCCCGGCCGAGGTCGAGGCCGGGTACGCACTGGCCTGCCAGTCGCTGCCCGAGACCGACGCCGTGACCGTGGACTTCGACTCGTGAGCGGCCAGGGCGCGCCGGAGGGGCGTAACGAGACCGCTTGGCGCATGTTCGAGGCCGACCGGGCCTCCAAGAACCTGGGCATGCGCCTGGTCGAGGCCAGGGCCGGACTCGCGGTGGTGGAGATGACCGTCGGTCCGCTGATGGTCAACGGCCACGGCATCGCTCACGGAGGGTTCGTGTTCACCCTCGCCGACACCGCCTTCGCGTGCGCGTGCAACGTGGACGGGGGCGGGGTGACGGTGGCTTCCGGTGCCGACGTCACGTTCGTCGCCGCGGTCCGTGAGGGCGACGTGCTGGTGGCGACCGCCGTGGAGCGCGTCGTCTACGGGCGCAGCGGCGTCTACGACGTCACGGTGCGGCGGGGTGAGGACGTCGTCGCCGAGTTCCGAGGGCGCAGCCGCACCCTGCCCCACCGGGCCTGACGAGGCTGTGTGCGGGCCCGCTGGACGCGGGCCCGCAGGGCCTCAGCCGGTGACGGGCTCCCGCGTTCCGGTGGCGGATTCGGGGCTCTCGGGGGCGGCCGATGGCTTCTTGCGGTCGAACAAGCCCGCGGTCACCGCGATACCCAGACCGGCCACGGCCAGGACCGCGCCGATCGCCGCCGGCGACGTGTAGCCCAGTCCCATCGAGATGCCCACACCGCCGATCCAGGCCCCGCCCGCGTTGGCCAGGTTGAACGCCGAGTGGTTGGAGGCCGCGGCCAGGCTGGGTGCGGATCCGGCCCGGCTCATCACCAGGACCTGCAGCGGGGCGGTCACGCCGAAGCCGACCGCGCCCAGGACCACCACCGTGATCGCGGCAGTCCAGGGGTTGTGCACGGTGACGGTGAACAGCGCCAGCACCAGGGCCAGCGAGGCGAGGGACCCGTAGATCGTGGGCCGCAGCCACCGGTCGGCCAGCGGCCCCACCAGCAGAGACCCCAGGGTCATGCCGACACCGAAGAGGGCCAGGACGACCGGGACCCCGGTGCTGGGCATGCCCGCCAGCTCGGTCATCATCGGTGAGATGTAGCTGTAGACGGCGAACACGCCGGCGAACCCGAACACGGCTGTGGCCAGGCCGAGGGCCACCTGCGGGCGGGCCAGGGCGGTGAACTCCCCGCGCAGGCCGCCGCGGGCGGCGATGGACACGTGCGGAACCCAGCGCGCCACACCCAGCACCGTCAGGGCGGCGATCACCGCGACCACCATGAAGGCGGTCCGCCAGCCGGTCAGCTGGCCCAGCAGGGTCCCGGCGGGCACCCCGACGATGTTGGCGATGGTCAGCCCGAGCATCACGCGCGCCACGGCGGTGGCCTGGCGCGCCGGTCCGGCCAGGTGGGCGGCGACCAGGGCGGCCACGCCCAGGTAGGCCCCGTGCGGGACACCGGCCAGGAAGCGGGCGGCGAGCACGGTGCCGTGCGTGGGTGCCAGGACCGTCAGCAGGTTGCCCAGCAGGAAGACCCCCATGAACAGCAGGAGCGCCGTCTTACGGGGAAGCCGGGTGCTCAGCGCGGTGAGCAGGGGAGCGCCGACCACCACCCCCAGGGCGTAGGCGGTGATCAGGTGGCCGGCGGAGGGGATGGAGATGCCGAGGTCGGCGGCCACCTCGGGCAGCAGCCCCATGATCACGAACTCGGTGGTGCCGATGGCGAAGGCCCCGAGGGCCAGGGCGAGCAGGGCCAGGCGCATGGCGGTGCCCCTTTCCGGGCGGAGGTTCGGGTGTGCGGGTCTAGCCGGGAGATACGAGCGACGTGCGGGTGCGGACCGCGCCCAAGGCAGTGCGTCAAGCGACTTGGCACGTGCTAAATCAATGGTGTCACCGATCCGCGGAGATCGCCAACGGTGCGGCACGTGATCTGCCTCGCGCCGGGCACGGGGTGCGGCCCGGGCGTGCCCGGTGGTTTCTCAGGGGCGCGGGGGCGCGGTGCTGTCCCGCACCGTGAGCGTGGTGGGCAGGATCACGTGCGTGCTCTCGGTCCGCCCCGACTCCAGCCGTTCGACCGCCGCTCCCACCGTGAGCTCGGCGATCCGTGCCACGTCCTGCCGCACCGAGGTCAAGCTCAGGAACGACAACCGAGCCGCCCGGCTGTCGTCGTAGCCCACCACGGACACGTCCCCGGGCACGGACCGCCCCGCACGGAGCAGGGTCTCCATCAACCCGCGCGCGGACTGGTCGTTGCAGCACACCACGGCCGTGGGCAGCTCATCCCGCGCCAGCAGCACCGCCGCGGCCCGAGCCCCGGCCTCCTCGGTGTAGGCACCCGGTACGAGGTCAACGCAGGCGTCCAGGCCGTGCTCCCGCATGCCCTCCAGGTAACCGCGCCGGCGCTCGGGTGCGCTGGGCAGCTCACCGCCGTGGACGTGGGCGATGTTCCGGTGGCCCAAGGACACCAGGTGATCGACCGCCTGGTTCACCCCGGAGACGGCGTCGGTGCGGACACTGTCGGTGCCCGCCGCGCCGGTGCGCTGCCCGATCTCCACCACCGGGACCCGCTCGGCGACCCTGGCCAGGTCCTCGGGCGCCTGCGCCGACATCCCGATCAGCACCAGCGCCTCACAGCGCAGCCCCACGAGCTCGTCGATCGCCTGGCGCTCGGTGCGGTTGGCGAGCATGGCGCTGAGAGCCACGCTGTAGCCCAGCCGGGCCGCTGCCGAGTACAAGGCTTCGACCAGGTCCGCGTCCATGGGGTGCTCCATCGTGAAGAGCACACCGAGCTGGCGGCTGCGGGCCCGACGCAGCAGCTGGGCGGCGGTGTCGGCGCGGTAGCCGAGCTCCTCGGCGGCGCGCAGGACCCGTTCCCGCGTTTTGGCGCTGGGGCCGGGGCGGTCGCCCAGGACCAGGGACACCAGTTGCCGGGAGACCCCCAAGTGCGCCGCCACGTCGGCCATCGTCGGCCGCCCGCCGCCGGGCGTGCCGCCCTTGCCGTCACCACTGGTCACCCTGGTCCCCTCGACGTCGTGCAGCCGCATCGTACCGCCGCCCGGTCGGGACCGGTGGCCGTCCAGGAGGCGGAGCCCCGCGCCTTCGCGATTCCGGCAGTCCCGAGACCCCGGAGCCCACAGGATCTCCGGAACCCACAGAAACCCCCCGGACCCGCTCGAACCTCCGGTGGCACAGGGGCGTCAGACTGTCCGGGCGGAGTACCCCCACACCCCGGAACACCCACCTCGTCTTGAAGGGCGTCGATGTCCACTTCCCCCGAAACAGTCCCCCTGCCACCCGGGCTCGCACCACTGGAGGCGGGTGACCCGGCCGAGATCGGGACCTACCGCGTGGTGGGAAGGATCGGCTCCGGAGGTATGGGAGCCGTCTACGGAGCTTTGGACGGGCAGGGGGTGTGCGTGGCGGTCAAGACCGTGCACGCCGACTTCGCCCGCAAGCCCCGGTTCCGGGAGGCGTTCGCCCGCGAGGTCGAGATGCTGGGGCGGGCCGACGGAATCAGCACCGCCCGCCTGCACGCAGCCGACACCGAGGCGCCGGTGCCGTGGCTGGCCTTCGACTACGTCCCCGGCCGCGATCTGCGGGCGCACGTACGCGCGTTCGGTCCGCTGGAAGGCGACATGCTCCGCACTTTCGCACTGGGCACTGCGGAGGGTCTGGCCGCCCTGCACACGGCGGGGATCGCCCACCGGGACATCAAACCCGGCAACGTCATCCTGTCTCCGGACGGGCCGAAGATCGTGGACTTCGGCATCGCGGTCGAGGTCGGGACCGAGCGCTCCGAGGACGGTTCGGCCTCCTACGGCACCCCAGGCTGGTCGGCCCCCGAACGCTACACCGGTGCGGCCGCGGACCCGGCCGCCGACGTGTTCGCCTGGGGCGGGCTGGTGGCGCTGGCCGCCACCGGACACCAGCCGTTCGGCAGCGGTGACCCGGCGGAGCTGGCGCGCCGGGTACGCGAGGGCGCCTACGAGGTCGACGGGGTGCCCGAGGATCTGCACGGTCTGGTGGAGGCCGCACTGTCGGTGGACCCGGACCAGCGACCGAAGTCCGAGGCGCTGGTGCACTCCCTGCTGCCCGAACTGTGGGAAGGGTCCGAGGAGGGGCCGGAGGAGCAGGATGGACGCCGTGCGGTCACGGCGGCCGACACCCTGCGCCGCATGCTCCGCGACTACTGGCGCGGCGTGGACGACGCCGGACACGACCCCGCCCGCTGGGCCGCCGCACTGGGTGTGGCCTCCGCGGCCGGCCTGGGCATGGGCGCCGCGGGCTCGGGCGCGCTGGGCTCCGGAGGTGCCGCTGGAGCGGGCGCGACCGGTTCTGGGGCGGCGAGCGGCGGTGCGGCCGGTACGGGCCTGACCGGCAGCGGCGTGCTGGGCGGGGTGGCCGGGTCCAAATTCGGCCTGGCCGGAGCGGGTCTGCTTGCTGTGGCCGGACTGACCGCGGGCGGCTTCGTGGTCTACGACCAGGTGAGTGAGAACCCGTCGGAGACGGTCGCCGCAGCCGCGAGCCTCCTGGAGGAGAGCGAAGGCTACACCGCCCAGGTGGAACGCGCCTACTCCCAGGAACACGCCGAGCAGATCTCCGAACGTACCGGGACCCCCGTGGACGAGGTGGTGGCGGGCAGCCGGGTCGAGGAGGAATACCTGTACTCGGCCGACACTGACAGCTTCCTGATCCGAGGTGCGGCGATGGGTCCGGGCACCACGGCGGTCGCCAACCACCAGGGCGAACTCTATGTGTACGCGCCGCGCGAGGAGGAGTGGTTGTCCACACCTGAGCCCTTGGAGCTCGCCCCCGGCGTCAGCGCCGACTCCGTTGCCGCCACCCTGGTCACCGCACCGCTGCAGAGCCTGGCTGAGGCGGGTGGGGCCGAAGCCGCGGATGGAGAGGAGCGCGTGTATACGGGGCCCACCGTGTTCGGACTCCTGGACGAGGGGGATTTCGCGGAGGAGGAAGCCACCGGCCGGGTCGAACTCGACGAAGAGGAACGACCGGTCTGGGCCGAGTACACCACGGACCGGTGGGACGTGCGGGTCGACTTTGAGGAGATGGACGCCGCAGTGCCGCTGGAGGACCCCCAGATATGGGCCGCCGACGAGGAGGGGCCCGACTGGGAGTTGGTGTACGCCCCGATCTGCGGGACCGTGGTGATGGGCTACCCCGGGGAGAAGGAGTGGGACGTCCAGGCCAGCGGTTGGGACATGGACTGCGACTACGCGATGGACGTAGCGGACGTGATGGAGAACCCGAGCGACCATCAGGACCGGCGGGTGTGGCTCAACGGCCGGTTCTCTAGGGGGACGACCAGCGTCATCGACGACAGGGTGGCCTGCAGCGACACCTGGGACGACCAGATCGCGGCTGAGAACCCCACCGAGAGCGCCATCTCGTACTCGCCGTGCAGTCCGGCCGCGGAGCCGACCCAGCCCTACGCGGAAGATCCCGAATACTACGAAGCCGACATCGACGACATCGCCCTGATCGAATTCCACGAACGGTCCTGAGCGGAGAGCGTGACGGCGCTGCGGGCACCGGTTCTCCTACGGCACGGTGGCGGAGGAGAACCCGGCCGGACATGGGAAACGGTCCCCTCATGAAAAGGGGGCGCGCCTGGTGGCGCGCCCCCTTGAAGCCTGGCCGGATTCCACGTCCCCCAACGTGGAACCGGCCGTGCGGCCCGCGCACTAGGTGCGGTGCGGCCGCTGGGCGGCGAATACGGTGGAAGTTCCGTGTCGGAAACCCCCATTTACGACACGAACACGCGTATTCGCTAGGTCTGGCCGGGTCCCACGTCCCCCAACGTGGGACCCGACCGCGCGGCCAACGCACGAAGTGCGGTCTGGCCGCTGGGAAGGCGGTTGCTGCGATGTCTTCGTGTCAGAAACCCCCATTGCCAACACGAACGCGTGCAACCGCGCATGGTCTAAAGGTGATGTCGAAGCTTTCGCACAGACGGGGATGGGTTTGTTGGGGTTGGGGTCGGTCTGGGGTGCTTCACCAGTGAGAACGCTTCATATAGGTGTGGTGTTCCCGCCCGGGGAGCAGATTTTCGCTTGTCTCGGTAAAAAGCGGGTGCGAACTCGGGCACTGGGAGCCTAACCCGCTCCGCGAGATCCTGGGGGGCGGGCCGGGCCGCGGCGCTGAAACCGGGTGGCCCTTGGTGCGCCGCGAGGCCAGGGAACCTCGGCCTGCCAGGGGTTTTCGCCCGGTGGCAGCGGTGGTCGTGCCTCTGGTGCCGTCCGGTTCTCCCCTTTGGTCCGCAGGGGTTTCGCGGGCGGACGGCCACCGGTTTGTGTGGCCCGACACGTGTGGGGGAGGGGCGCATCACGAAGGGCTGCGGGGGTCCGATCCGCCCCCCCGCTGTTTCGTTTCCCGGTGTGGGTGGCCGCCCCACTCCGGATTTCGCGCCATAGTGTCATTTTATGGTCACGGAAAGTTTCGTTGGACGCGCTCCGGATGCGCCTGGTATCGCGGGCGGAATACCTGCCCGCGATCGTGGGTTCGGCATGATAGTTTCATCGTAAGCATTTTCCTAGGAAGCTATCTGGTTGGGGGAGCGGCCATGCAGTTCGGAATCTTCTCGGTCAGCGACGTGACGACCGACCCTACGACGGGGCGTACGCCCACCGAGGGCGAGCGGATCAAGGCGATGGTGCGGATCGCCCTCAAAGCGGAGGAGGTCGGCCTGGACGTCTTCGCCACGGGCGAGCACCACAACCCGCCCTTCGTCGCCTCCTCTCCCACCACGATGCTCGGCTACGTGGCGGCCCAGACCGAGAAGCTCATCCTGTCCACCTCCACCACGCTGATCACCACGAACGACCCGGTGAAGATCGCCGAGGACTTCGCCGTGCTCCAGCACCTGGCCGACGGCCGGGTGGACCTGATGATGGGGCGCGGCAACACCGGCCCGGTCTACCCCTGGTTCGGGCAGGACATCCGCCAGGGCATCCCGCTGGCGCTGGAGAACTACAATCTGGTGCACCGCCTCTGGCGCGAGGACGTGGTCAACTGGGAAGGCAAGTTCCGCACCCCGCTGCAGGGCTTCACCTCCACCCCGCGCCCGCTGGACGACGTACCGCCGTTCGTCTGGCACGGATCCATCCGCAGCCCGGAGATCGCGGAACAGGCCGCGTACTACGGCGACGGTTTCTTCCACAACCACATCTTCTGGCCCGCGACCCACACCAAGAAGCTCATCTCGCTGTACCGCCGCCGCTTCGAGCACTACGGCCACGGCAAGGCCGACCAGGCCATCGTCGGCCTCGGGGGTCAGGTCTTCATGCGCAAGAACTCCCAGGACGCGGTCAAGGAGTTCCGTCCCTACTTCGACAACGCGCCGGTCTACGGCGGCGGCCCCTCCTTGGAGGAGTTCACCCGCGAGACCCCGCTGACGGTCGGCAGCCCGCAGGAGGTCATCGACCGCACCCTGGGCTTCCGCGAGTCCTTCGGCGACTACCAGCGCCAGCTCTTCCTGATGGACCACGCGGGCCTGCCGCTCAAGACCGTACTGGAGCAGCTGGACATCCTGGGTGAGGAGGTCGTCCCGGTGCTGCGCAAGGAGTTCGCCGCGAAGAAGCCCGACCACGTACCCGACGCCCCCACACACGCCTCGCTCCTGGCCGCGAAGGAGCGCGCGACCACGAACACGGAGGCCAAGTGATGACCCGAAGGCTGGTAACCGTCACGGCAGGGCTGAGCAACCCCTCCTCGACCCGCCTGCTCGCCGACCGGCTGACCGCGGCGGCGGAGGCGGCCTTGGCCGACCGAGGGGAGAAGGCCGAGGTCCGCGTCGTGGAGCTGCGCGAGCTGGCGCACGACATCATGAACGCCATGACCACCCAGGTGCCCACCGGTGAACTACCGGGCGTGCTGGAGGACGTCGCGGCGGCGGACGGGGTCATCGCGGTGACCCCGGTCTTCAACGCCTCCTACAGCGGGCTGTTCAAGTCCTTCTTCGACGTTATCGAGCCCGGCACCCTGGACGGAAAGCCGGTCCTGGCGGCCGCCACCGGCGGCAGCCCGCGCCACTCACTGGTCCTGGAACACGCCCTGCGGCCCATGTTCTCCTACACCCGCGCGGTGGTGGTGCCCACGGGCGTCTACGCCGCCTCCGAGGACTGGGGCGCGGGTGAGAACGGCGGTCGCGAGCTGTCCGAACGCATCGAGCGCTCGGCCCGGCAGTTGGCCCTGCTGGCCACCGAGAACGCACCCGCAGCGGACGACCCCTACGACGAGCCCACACCCTTCGCCGACCTGATGTCGGGTCTGGGGAGCTGAGGCCCCCGGTTAAGAGGAACCCAAGCCCTCAGGGCCCAGGGTCCCGAGACCCCGGCTACGGGGACCCCGTCACGGCGCGCAGTGCCCTGCACTGCGCGCCGTCTGTTGTGCCGTGCACAATAATGCCGCTCAGCTCTTCAGCGCAGTCGGAAGGAGTGTTTACAGTCGCTCCCCTAGACGGCCAGCCCTCTCTGCCCTCTATCCCGACCCGTCTAGGGAGTTTCAGATGCGCATCTTCGGCCAGGCACGTGCCTGCGCGATTCTCGGGCTTGCGGTCCTGGTGGCCGCATGCGCGCCCGCCCAGACCAGTGGCACCGGCTCCGACGCGGACGAGAGGGAGGGAACGCTGCGGGTCTGACTGTACTCCGAGGTCGGCCAGGAGCCGAAGGAACAGGTCGTCGACGCGGCCGTCGAGGAGTTCGAGGCCCAGCACGATGGCGTCGATGCCCAGGTCCAGTACATTCTCGTCGATACCCGCACCGAACGCTTCCAGGGCGCCATCTCCGACCCCTCTTCCGCACCTGACGTCGCTGAGTACGGCAACACGGACCTGGCCGGGTACGTGGAGTCCGCGGGCTTCGTAGACCTCACCGAGGGCCTCGCGGACAGGGAACCCTACGCCGACATCGCCGACGACGTCGCGGCCACCGCCCGGATCGATGGGGTCTCCTATGGCGTCCCTTGGTTCCTCGGCGCCCGCGCCCACTTCTACCGCACCGACATCTTCGATGACCTCGGCTTGGAGGTCCCCGAGACCCAGGAGGAGGCCGTGGGGGCCGACCGGGCCGTACGCGAAGCCGCCCCGGGCATGCTGGGGATCTCCGCGGGCGGCGCCTACACCTACGCCATGATGCCGTTCGTCTGGGCGCACGGCGGTGACATCGCCGAGCCCGACAGCGACGCCTGCATTGCCACCATCGACTCCGCCGGGGCCAAACGGGGCCTGGAGCTGTACGGGCAGATCTTCTCCGACGACCTCTGCTCGCCCCAGACCTGCTCGGAACTGATCGGGAACGCGTCAGTTCGCTGGTTCGTGTGGGTAAGAGCAACGGGTGTGGCGGGCTGCGGGGAGTTTTCTGGTTTCGCCCCGCACGTCGGGGTGGTGTCGTTAGAGTGTTCGATCATGAAGATCGTTGTGCAGGTGAAGTTGCTCCCCGACGCCGCACAGGAGGCGGCGCTGTGGGACACGTTGAAGCTGTGCAACCAGGCGGCCAACCACGCCTCTCGGCGTGCGCACCGGAGCGGGGTGAAGGCCAAAGCACCGTTGCAGCGCCTGGTCTATGACGAGCTGAAGGTGATGGGTCTGTCCGCGCAGCCGACGATCCATTGCGTTCGCAAGGTCGCTGGGGCCTACGCCAGTTTGAAGGCCAACCTCAAGGCCGGGAACTACGGCCGCCAGGGGTCCAAGCGTCGTAGGAGCGTGGAGAACACGCCGGCGCGGTTCCGCAAGGACGCCGCACAGCCCTTCGACGACCGGTGCCTGTCCTGGCAATTGGACGCGCGCACCGTGTCGATCTGGACCGTTCAGGGACGGATGAAAGGTCTACCGTTCACTGGCTCGCCTGACCAGTTGAAGATGCTTGCCGAGCACCGGCAGGGCGAGTCCGACCTGGTCCGACGTGGCGACAACTGGTACCTATACGCCACGTGCGAGGTCCCCGAGCTCGAGGAGTACACCCCCGACGGGTTCCTCGGCGTTGACCTGGGTATCGCCAACATCGCCACCACCTCCGACGGGACCCTTTACTCCGGTAAACACGTCAACCATCTCCGTCACCGTCATCGCGCTCTGCGCGGGCGGTTGCAGAAGAAGGGCACTAAGTCCGCCAAGCGTGTGCTGCGCCGACTGTCGGGCCGTGAAGCGCGGTTCGCGGCTGACACCAACCACCGCATCTCCAAACGCATCGTGACCGAGGCTCAACGCACCTGGCGCGGTATCGCCCTGGAAGACCTGGGCGGCATCCGCACAAGGGCACGGCTACGCAAGCCCCAGCGGGTCACCCTGCACTCATGGAGTTTCGCTCAACTCGGCTCCTACATCGCTTACAAGGCGAAACGGGTCGGGGTGCCGGTGATGTACGTGGATCCGGCCTACACCTCCCAGGGGTGCAGCGAGTGCGATCACATCGACAAGAAGAACCGGCCTGAACAGGCCACCTTTAGGTGTACGTCGTGCGGCTTCGCTGAGCACGCCGACGTCAACGCAGGCCGCAACATCGCCAAGCGCGGTGTCGTGGTCTGGGCAGTGAGTCACGCTGCCGACGACGCGGCCTGATCTGTACCTGCCAGGTACGGGTTGGAGCTGCAAGCTCGGTCCTTTTAGGTCGAGAAGCTGACGATCTTTACGCAGATCTTCATCATGTCCGGGGGCGGCGGGATCGCCGGACAGAACCTGGTGCTCAACGTGTACGCCTACCAACAGGCCTTCGCCTCCGGCCAGTACGGGCTGGGGTCGGCCACCGGTGTGGTCACCACCCTCCTCCTGCTCCTCATTACGCTCGTCTACCTGCGCGCCCTGCGCCGTCAAGGGGAGGTGCTGTGACTCTCCGCCGACTGAGGAACGACATCGCGGGGCTGCTGATCGCGCTGGCCGTCGCCCTGCCGCTCTACTGGATGGTGCTCTCGGCGCTGCGGCCGCGGGTCGACCTGGAAGCCGGTGAGGCCACGCCGTACACGCTCGACCCGACCCTGGACTCGTTCCGCAGGGTGCTGCTGATCGACGGGTTCGGCCAGTACTTCCTGAACAGTGTGCTGGTGGCGGTCGTGGTCGTGACCGTCTCGACCCTCTGTGCCTTCCTGGCCGCGGTGGCCCTCACGCGGTACCGCTTCCGGCTCCGCACGACCCTGCTCGTCATGGTGCTGATCGCCCAGATGGTCCCGATCGAGGCCCTGACCATCCCGCTCTTCTTCCTGATGCGCACCATGGGCCAGGCAGTCCCCGGGGTGGGCCTGAACCACCTCGGGTCACTCATGCTGGTGCACATGGCGTTCGCCCTCCCGCTGGCCATCTGGATGCTGCGGAGCTTCGTGGCGGCGGTGCCCAAGGAGCTGGAGGAGGCGGCGTGGCTGGACGGCGCCGGCAGCCTCACCTTCGTCTCCCGGGTGCTGTTCCCCCTGGTAGCGCCGGGTGTGGTGGCCTGCAGTATCTTCTCGTTCATCATGACGTGGAACGACTTCCTGTTCGCCAGGACCTTCATCATCTCGGCCCAGGAGAACCAGACCCTGCCGATCGCCCTGCTGTCCCTCTTCCGGCCGGACGAGAACGACTGGGGCGGCATCATGGCGGCCTCGGTCATGATGACCGTCCCGGTCCTGGTGTTCTTCCTGTTCGTGCAGCACAGGCTCGCGACCGGACTGGGAGGGGCGGCGAAGGGGTGAGCGCGGCACCGGTTCCGCGGCGCAATTCCTCGGCGTCGCTCCGACGCGGGCTGGCCATCGTGGAGTTCGTCCGCACGAGTCCGGTCGAGAGCGGGGGCGCGAGCCTGACCGAGTTGGCCGAGAGCCTGCGGGTGAACAAGAGTACGGTGCTGCGCCTGTCCGAGCCGTTGGTGGAGTACGGTCTTCTCGCCCGTGATCCGCACAGCGGACGGTTCCGGTTGGGCACCGCGGCGCTGTTGCTCTGGCAGTCCTACCTGGACCACATGGAACTCCGCTCGGTCGCCTCGAACCACCTGCGCGGCCTCGTCAGGCACACCGGGCACACCTGCCACCTGGTGCGGTTGGACGGCCACGACGTCGTTTACATCGACAAGGTGGAGGACACGGCCACGGTGCGGATGGCCTCGCGGATCGGTGCACGGATGCCCGCCTACCGGACGGCGGTGGGCCGGGCGATCCTCGCGTTCGGCCCGGACGACCTCGTGGTGGACGTGGTGGCGGCGGGGCTTCCTGCGGTTACCGCGCGGACGGTGACCGATCCGAGGGCCTTCGCGGAGGAACTGCGCCGGGTGCGCGAGCGCGGCTACGCGATCGACGACCGGGAGAACGAACCGGAGGTGCGTTGCGTCGCCGCGCCGGTGTTCGCCCACAATCAGGACCCCGTCGCCGCCATCAGTGTGTCCGCGCTGGTAAGCCAGCTGCCGGTGGCCCGAGTGCGGCGGCTGGGGCCCCAAGTGGCCGCGTGCGTCTCCGTCGAGCTGGGCGGTCAGCCGTCTTTCGATGCGGGTGAAGCGTCCCAGGCGCACTGACCCACGGAGGCCGGTGCACTGACCACGGGAATTGGTGATACCGACTCAGGGAGACCGCATGGGGGTGGGGCTGCCCCACGGCCGGTCGCGGTGCAGCCTGCCGGGCCCGGGTCTGGTGCTGTACCGGGTGCCGATCGTGAAAGCCGGGCGGATTCTCTCCGGATTCCCCCATTGCGCCCCTCTTTCAATGGTGTTACCTTTTCGGCACTGTGTAGTGGGAGCGCTCCCAAGAGTGACGGTTCGAAACCGTCCATGCCGCGGCACCTGTCCGGGCCCTCGGGAACTCACCGCCACACCGCGACCACGACCATCACCAACAGCCCCTTGACCCGGGCCGTCGGCCGGAGGACGCACGCCGAAGGCCACCCCCCGCTAACGCCCGTCCCCCAAGGAGGACGACGTGAAAACCCCCCGCTCAGGCAGGACCGCCCGACGGCCCTGGCTACTACCCGTGACCATGAGCGCCGCCTTGGTCGCGGCCACCTTCACGGCCGTGTCCGCACAGGCCGACCCGGTGATCTCCGACAGTTACGAGTACACACCCGTCGCGGACACGGTCCGCGCCGAGAACCCGGAGCTCACCCAGTACGAGTCGCAGTTCATGGACCTGTACGACAAGATCAAGGACCCGAGCAGCGGATACTTCCGCGAGTTCGACGGACTCCTGGTGCCCTACCACTCCGTGGAGAACCTCATCGTGGAGGCACCCGACACCGGGCACGCCACCACCTCGGAGGCCTACAGCTACTACCTCTGGCTGGAGGCGTCCTACGGACGGCTCTCCGGTGACTGGGACCCCTTCAACGAGGCCTGGGAATCGATGGAGGCCTTCATCATCCCCGGCACGGAGGACCAGCCGACCAACGAAGCCTACGACCCCTCCGACCCCGCCACCTACATCCCCGAGTCGCTCGAACCGGGCGACTACCCGATGCCCCTCACCGAAGGAGTCGAAGTCGGCGAGGATCCCCTGGCCGACGAGCTGAGCAGTACCTACGGCACCGACGAGATCTACGGCATGCACTGGCTGCTCGACGTGGACAACGTCTACGGCTACGGGTTCTGCGGCGACGGGAGCGACGACGCCCCCGGCTACATCAACACCTTCCAGCGCGGCTCCAACGAGTCCGTCTGGGAGACCGTGCCCCACCCCTCCTGTGAAACCTTCGAACACGGAGCGGAGAACGGCTACGTCGACCTGTTCGTCGACGACCCGGAGGCCTCCGAGCAGTGGCGCTACACCAACGCGCCCGACGCCGACGCGCGCGCCGTCCAGGTCGCCTACCTCGCGCACGAGTGGGCCGCCGAGCAGGGCAACGAGTCCGCCATCGCGGACAGCATCTCCAACGCGGCGATGATGGGCGACTACCTGCGCTACTCCATGTTCGACAAGTACTTCAAGGAGATCGGCGAGTGCGTCGACGCCGAGTCCTGCCCACCCGGAACGGGCAAGGACTCAGCGCACTACCTGCTCGCCTGGTACTACTCCTGGGGCGGAGCCCTGGAGAGCGCCGAGTACCCGTGGGCCTGGCGGATCGGCGGATCCTCCGCCCACCAGGGCTACCAGAACGTGATGACGGCCTACGCCCTCTCCGAGTCCGAGGCGCTCCAGCCGGAGTCACCCACCGGGGCCGACGACTGGGGCACCAGCCTCGACCGCCAGTTGGAGTTCATCCAGTGGCTGCAGTCCTCCGACGGCGGCATCGCCGGCGGCGCGACCAACAGCTGGGAGGGCAGCTACGAGGAGCCGCCCGCGGGAACCTCGACGTTCCACGGCCTGTACTACGACGAGCAGCCGGTCTGGCACGACCCGCCCTCGAACCAGTGGTTCGGTTTCCAGATCTGGGACATCGAGCGGGTGGCCGAGTACCACCGCATCACCGGTGACGAGCGCGCCGGGGACATCCTCGACAACTGGATTCCCTGGGCGATCGAGAACACCACGGTCGGCTCGGACGGGGAGTTCGCCATCCCCGCCGAGATGGAGTGGAGCGGACAGCCCGACGACTGGGACGGCACGCCCACCGGAAACCCCGACCTGAGCGTGGACGTCGTCTCGCACAACCAGGACGTCGGTATCGCCGCCGGTCTGGCCAAGACCCTCCTGCACTACGCCTCCGCCACTGGAGACGAGGCCTCCTTGGAGACCGCGGAGGGCCTGCTCGACGCCCTCATGGCCAACGAGGGCGACCTCGGGGTGTCCGTGCCGGAGGTCCGCGAGGACTACGACCGGTTCAACGACCCGTACGACGCGCCGGACGGCGGCCTGTACGTTCCGGACGACTTCTCCGGGACGATGCCCAACGGCGACGAGATCAACTCCGAGTCCACATTCGAGTCCATCCGCTCGTTCTACTTCGACGACCCCGACTACGCACAGGTCGAGGAGTACCTGGACGGCGGCGAAGCGCCCGAGTTCACCTACCACCGCTTCTGGGCCCAGGTCGACGTGGCCACCGCTCTCGCTACCCACGGCGAGCTGTTCGGCGGCGACAGCGACGACGGGGAGGGCGGCCAGGACTGACGCCCCGCCGCTCCACCGCCGATGACCGGTAACCGCTGACCACCGACCGGTGCGGGGCGGGCCAGCAGGCCCGTCCCGCACCCACCACCCTCCGGGTGCGCCCACCCGCCCGCCCTTCTCCCGACCCGCTACCGGTGCTCTCCTGCTGGCCGGGTCCCGCCGATCCCTCCCTTCCCCCAAGGAGCCCCGATGCCGGGTCGTCCACTCAGACACACAGCCGCCGCCTCCGCACTCACCCTTGGACTGGTCGCTGCCGGGTTCTCCGCGGTCCTCAACGGACAGTCCACGGCGGCGGCTCCCGCCTCCGCGCAGACTGCACAGCAGGAGCAGACCCTCCGTGAACTGGCCGAACAACAGGGCACGTTCATCGGGGCCGCCGTCGCCGACCACCACCTCGACGAGGACGCCTACGCCCAGACCGCGGCGGAGGAGTTCAACTCGGTCACCCACGAGAACTCGCTCAAGTGGGAGTCCGTCCAACCACAGCAGGGCGAGTATTCCTGGGCCGGGGCCGACCGGGTTGTGGACTTCGCCGAGGACCACGGCCAGGACGTGCACGGACACACCTTGGTCTGGCACAGCCAGCTGCCCTCCTGGGTCTCCGACAGCGGCTTCACCGAAGAAGAACTCCTCGCCGTCATGGACGACCACATCAACACCACGATGGGGCGCTTCGCCGGCCAGATCGACACCTGGGACGTGGTCAACGAGCCCATCGACGACGAGGCCCAGTACCGGGACTCGGTCTTCCACGAGACGCTGGGGGAGGACTTCATCGCCCAGTCCCTGTACATGGCCAGGGACGCCGATCCCTCAGCCGACCTGTACATCAACGACTACAGCATCGACGGGATCAACGCGAAGAGCGACGCCTACTACGACCTGGCCGTCGACCTGCTGGAGCAGGGCGTCCCGCTGGACGGAATCGGACTACAGGCGCACCTGATCGTGGGCCAGGTCCCCGACACCATGAGCGACAACATCCAGCGCTTCGTCGACCTGGGCCTGGACGTGCGGATCACCGAACTGGACGTGCGGATGGACACCCCCGCCACCGAGGCCGACCTGCTGCAACAGGCCGAGGACTACGGCGAGGTCGTGGACATGTGCTTGGACATCGACGGCTGCACCGGGGTGACCGTATGGGGTGTCACCGACGCCTACTCCTGGGTCCCCGACCACTTCGAGGGCGAGGGGGCGGCCCTGCCCATCGACGAGGACTACGCCCCCAAGGACGCCTACTGGGCGATCCACGAGGCCCTGGGCGGTTCCGGATCAGGGCCCACCGACCCGCCGACCGACGAGCCCACGGATCCCCCGACCGACGACCCCACCGACCCCACCGGTGACTGCGACGCCGACTACACGCTGGTCAGTCAGTGGGACGGCGGTTTCCAGGGCGAAGTGACCGTCACCGCCGGTACCGACCTGAGTGGCTGGACCGTCACCTGGGCCACCGAAGGAACGGAGAGCATCGACCAGGCCTGGAACGCCACCGTTTCCCAGAGCGGCGGCCAGGTCACGGCCGTCAACGACGAGCACAACGGCCAACTCTCCCCGGGGGAGTCCACCTCGTTCGGATTCCTCGGCAGCGGACCCCCCTCCAACAGCCCCGAGCCCGCCTGCACCACCTGACACTCCCTGGAACCCCCCAATGCCCGGCCGCACGCGCGTGCGGCCGGGTTCCCCCACAAGGAACGGGAGATTGCCCTATGCGCCCACTACACATACTCGGCCTCAGCCTGGCGCTGGGCGGCCTCGCGGTCGGTGCCGCGGTGGTCGCCCTGCCGGACTCCGCCGAGGCCCACGGCGCCTTCACCTATCCCGCCAGCCGCACCTTCGCGTGTTTCGACGACGCCACCGGCGGCACCGGCGGCGGTGCCCTCGACCCGACCAACCCGGCCTGCGCCGACGCCCTGGCCGAGGGCGGCGACTACGCGTTCTGGAACTGGTACGGCAACCTCATCCCCGACTCCGACGGGCAGCACGAGGAGTACGTGCCCGACGGAGAACTGTGCGGTCCCAGCGAGGACTTCGCGGCCTTCAACGAGCCGAGGACGGACTGGCCCACCACCGAACTGCCACCCGGGGAGACCGTCGAGTTCCGGCACAACGCGTGGGCCCCGCACCCCGGCACGTTCTTCACCTACGTCACGACCGACGGCTTCGACCCCGAGTCGCCGCTGAACTGGGACGACCTGGAGCTCATCGACGAGGTCGTGGATCCGCCCCTGCGCAGTGAGGGCGACGCCGGAGCCGAGTACTACTGGGACGTCGACCTGCCCGAGCGGGACGGACACCACATGGTCTACGTGGTGTGGGAGCGCTCGGACAGCCCGGAGGCCTTCTACAACTGCTCCGACGTGGTCTTCGGCGAGGACCCCGGCACCGGACCGGGGGACCCGGATCCGACCGAGGAGCCCACTGAGGAGCCGAGCGGTGAGCCGACCGCGAGCCCCGACCCCACCGAGCCCCCGGAGGAGTACTGCACGGCCGAGTACACCGTCACCGAAGAGACCGACGGCGAGTTCGAGGCGGAGGTCGAGGTGACGGCCGGCCCCGACGGGACCGACGGCTGGATGGTGGACTGGGTGTTCGCCAACCGCCAGGAGATCCTGGAGATGAGCGGTGCCACCTGGGTCAACCACGGTGCGCACTTCGAGGCGACCAACATCGAGGACAACGGGGTGCTGGAGGCCGGTGAGACCGCGTCCTTCACCTTCAGTGCGAGCTTCGAGGACGTGAACATCGAACCCAGGGTGGAGTGCCAGGAGGCCTGACCCCGTACTGGACCCTGAACTTCGCACCGAACCCCGCAAGCGGGTCCGGCCCCGGGTAGCCGTGCCCCGGGGTCGGGCCACCACCACCGGCTGCTCCGGCCCGGGACGTCCGGCCGGTCCGGAGCAGCTGGGCTAACACTGTTAGGTACGGTGGGGCGATGGACTCCGCGCGCATCTACGAGAACTGCCAGGGCCGACTGCTGGACCTTGCCGCCACCCTGGACCAGGAACAGCTCGACACCGTCGTCCCCGCTTGCCCGGACTGGACCGTCCACCAGGTCTTCGCCCACCTGGCCGGGCTCAGCGCCGAGGTCGCCGAGGACAAGGTCACGCCTCCGGCCACCGACGAGGTCACCGCACGCCAGGTCGCCGACCGCGAGCACCTGGGCATCGACGAGATCGGCGCCCAGTGGCGTGACAGCGCCCCCGCCCTGGTGGAGATCATGCGCACCCAGAAGAGGGCGCGTTACTCCCTGCCGGCGCTGGACGTGTGGCACCACGAGAACGACATCCGGGGCGCTCTGGGGCTGGACGCCCAGACCGCGGACGCCGACCAGCTCGCGGCCTTCCCCCTAGGCGGCCTGGCCAAGGGGTGGCCCGACGAGGCCCCGTCCCTGAGGGTCGAGGCCACGGACACCGGACAGGAGTGGAACCTCGGCCAGGGCGGTACGCTCACGCTCAGCGGCACCGCCTTCGAGCTGGCCCGTGCGGTGACCGGCCGACGCAGCGTCGCCCAGATCCTGGCCATGGACTGGTCCGGTGGCGACCCCGCACCGGTGGCCCCGTTCCTGCCCACGCTGCCCGCACCCAAGGTGGACCTGAGCGTGTGACCGCGGCCCGTGGGCGGGGTCACGGGCACCCGGACACGGCACCGGCCCCCGCCCTTGGCGCTCGGTTCAGGGGCAGAGGACTCAAGGGTTGTAAGGGATGCGGTCGATCGCCCGCACCTCGCCCAGAGTGGACCACTCGTTGCGCCCCAGCCGGGCCATCGGGCGCAGCAGGGTGACCTCCGGGTGGCCGTCCACCAGCACGCCCTCGTCCACGGCCGCGTTCAGCACCCGTCCGAACACGACGGTGGAGTCCCCCAGGCGCAGGGTCGAGTGCAGCGCGCACTCCAGCGCCACCGGCGAGTCGGCCACCCGTGGCGGGCGCACCGACGTGCTCGCCTCCCGCTTGATCCCCAGCGCGTCGAACTCGCTCACGTCCGGTGGGTAGGCGGTCCCGCTCGCGTTGATCTGGTCCTGCAACGGCTCCGGCGCCAGGTTGACCACGAACTCGCCGGACTCCTCCACGTTGCGCAGGGAGTCCTTTCGCCCCACCGAGGTGAACTGCACGATGGGCGGCTCGGTGCAGGAGACCGTGAAGAAGGAGTGCGGGGCCAGGTTGTCCACACCGGCCCCCGAAGTGGAGGAGACCCACGCGATCGGGCGCGGGACCACCACGGACGTCATCAGCTTGTAGAAGCCCCGGCCGGGCAGGTCGTCGGGGGTCAGTTCAGTACGCATCGGTACCGATTATCCCGTGTGTGAGGGGCGGCCCCGGGCATACTCGCCGGATGGAACTGGTCACTGCAGACGATGTCCGGGCCGCCGCCACCCGGATCCAAGGCCACGTGGTGCGCACCCCCCTGACCGCGGGACCCGAGACCGGGCGTCCCTTCCTCCTCAAACCCGAGAGTCTGCAGCCCACCGGCGCCTTCAAACTGCGCGGGGCCACGAACGCGGTGGCCCTGCTCAACGGGGCCCAACGGGGCAAGGGCGTCATCACCCACTCCTCCGGAAACCACGGTCTGGCCTTGGCCGTGGCTTCGGCGCGGCAGGGGGTGGCCTGCACGGTGGTGGTGCCCGAGGGGGCGCCCGAGATTAAGGTGGAGCGGATCCGGGCGGCGGGTGCCCGGGTGGTGCCGGTTCCGCCGGCCGAACGGCTCACCGCCGCCCAGGAACTGGTCGAGCGCGAACTGCTGGCACTGGTCCCGCCCTTCGACGATGCCCGGGTGATCGCCGGGCAGGGCACCGCGGGCCTGGAGATTCTGGAACAGTCGCCCGAGGTCACCACCATCGTGGTTCCGGTCGGCGGGGGAGGGCTGGCGTCGGGCGTGGCCACCGCCGCCCGGACGGCGCACCCGCGCCCCGTCCGGGTCGTGGGTGTGGAGCCGGAACTGGCCGCGGACGCCCAGGAGAGCCTTCGGGAGGGCCGACTCGTCACCTGGGAGCCGGAACGCACCTACCGGACCATGGCCGACGGGGTGCGCACCTGCCTGTCGGAGTTCACCTTCGCCCACCTGGCGGACCGGCTGGACGAGGTGGTCACCGTCTCCGAGGACGACATCGCCCGTGCGGTGGGCCTGCTGGCGCACGGCTCCCGGCTGGTGGCCGAACCCAGCGGAGCGCTGGCCGCCGCGGCGCTGCTTTCGGGGCGGGTCGACACGGTCCCGGACCGGCCCGAGGCGACGGTCGCCGTGGTCTCCGGGGGCAATGTCGACCCCTACCTCCTCGCCCGCCTGGTCGCCACCGGCTGAGTCCCTCGCCCGGTCCCGGATCCGGCCCCGCGGTGCACCGGCGCGAGCGCGCGCACTGGTGGGTCAGTACAGGGTGGGTCGGTCCAGGGCGAGTGCGCGGTACTCGGCCGGCGTGCGGCCGGTCCCCTGCTTGAAGACCTGACCGAAGTGCGAAGGGCTGCGGAAACCCCACCGCCCCGCTATAGCCGATGCTGCCAGGTGCGCCAGCCCCGGCTCAGCGAGGTCCGTCCGGCACATCTGGATCCGGCGGGTGCGGATCCACCGGGACACGCTGTGCTCCGTTGATTCGAACAGGCTGTGCAGGTACCGCAGCGAGATGTGGTGCGCGGACGCGATCCTGGCCGGGCCGAGTCCGGGGTCGCCCAGCCACGCGTCGATGTACTCGAGGATCTCCCGCAGCAGGACCTCCTGGGGCCGATCGGAGCACAGCCCTCCGGGACCGCCGAGTTCGGCGGACAGCATGGCCCGGACGAGGTCCATGCTGCCGCGGACGGCCAGCGGCGCCCGTCGGCCCATCGATTCCAGGTTCCGGTTCAGGGTGAGCACCGTGTCCCAGGCGGCGGCGGTCAGCCCCGGTCCGTACTCGAACGCGGTCGCGGTCAGGTCGGCCAGCGGTTCGGCTTGGGGCGATCCCAACCGCTCCTTGGGGAACCGTATACAGGTCGACCGGTAGTCGTCGCTTGCGGTGATCTCCGCGGGCCTGGACGAGTCGTAGACGGCGAACATCCCGGGCCCGAGCACCGCTGTCCTGCCGTCCTGGGTCAGCCACAGCTGCCCGGAGAGCTGCAGCGTCAGCACGTAGAGACCGCTGTCGGCCTCCGTGATGGAGTCCCGGTCCCGGTACGCGGCGTGCTTCCCGCAGGCCATGTCCACGAAGTTGACGTCGCTGAGCGCCCGGTGGCGGATCACGCCGCTGAAGTCACCGGGCCGGGCGCAGTCGAACCGGAACCGCATCACGCTCTCCCGAACCGCCACCGCCCAGGAGCCGAAGTGCACCCTGTTCGTGCCCGGCCTCTCCAGAAGGTCGTCGGCGTGCGCCAACAGCGTTGTCATCGCCTTCTCCACGGCTCACGGGTGCGCGCTGGGGAACGAGACCGAGTGTGGCCCACGGCACCGCCGAGGGGAAGGCCGGCGATCCACACTGCACGCGGGCGACAGGGCTGTGCGCTGTCGCCGTATGCCTACCCACCAGGCGTTTTCTAGTGTCCAGGGCACGGTCCGGTTACCGGGACGCCGGGGGCCAGACCTTGCTTACCCCGTCGGTACCCCGGCCTCACCGCGAGGACAGGGTGCTCCGGCCAGCCCATGCACGAGTCACCACACGAGCCCGGCCCCCGCTCCCCACCGCACGAGTAGTCCGAGTGGTACGAGCAGCGGGGCGGTCAGCTCCTCCGCGCGCTCGATCCGACGCCTGAGGAGGACCGGTATGCCGGCACCGCACAAGGCCGGGGGAGAGGTGGTCACGGTCCGCCGGGGACGGTTATGGATCCCCGGCGAACGGGTTCGCACCGAGGCCGGAACGGCGCAACGGGCCCCGATGTTCGTGCACTGGGAGGCTCCGGCCACCGGTGCACGCCCGCTCCCGCTCGTGCTCGTCCACGGGGGCGGCGGCCAGGGCACCGACTGGATGGGTACCCCCGACGGGAGGCCCGGGTGGCTCTCCCACCTGGTCGCGGCCGGTTTCGCGGTGTACGTGGTCGACCGTTGCGGGCACGGCCGCTCCCCCTACCACCCCGACGTGGTCGGACCCATGGGCGCGCAGTTCCCCTACGAAGCCGCGGCCGCGCTCTTCCTGCCCGAGGACGCACGCGACACCCAGACCCAATGGCGGCTCGGCCGTGACATCGGCTCCCCCGACCTGGACCGTCTGGTCAGCCCGATGGGTCCCCTCCCGGCCGACCTCGCCGAATCCCAACGGATGGACACCGACCGGCTGGCCCGGCTCCTCGACCTGACCGGCCCCGCGGTGCTGGTCACACATTCGGCGGGCGGACCGGTGGGGTGGCTGACCGCGGCCGCACGGCCGGGCGCCGTCGCGGGGATCGTGGCGATCGAACCCGTCGGCCCACCGTTCGCCGAGTTCCCCGGTCTGGGCACCCTTGCCTGGGGCCTGACCAGCGCGAAGATCCCCACCGAACCGCCGGCCGAACACCCCTCCGAGATTCTGGACCGACCCGTACCCGGCCTGGCGGGGACCCCGGTCGGCGTGGTCACCGGGGGCGCCTCCGCCTTCGCCGCGTTCGCCCCGGACGTCATCGACTTCCTACGCCGCTCCGGAGCCGAGGCCGAACCCCTCCACCTGCCCGACCACGGCATCGACGGCAACGGCCACGGCCTGGCCTTCGAAGCCAACTCCGACGAGACCGTCGTCCCCGTCATCGACTGGATCCGCACCTTGGAAAGGGAGCAATGAGCATGAGCCAACTGCACGTCAGCGACGAGTTCGACGCCCTCATGGACCGCCTGGCCGAGATCGACCCGGTCCTGAGGGAGGAGGCGGACAAGGGTGAGGAGCTCCGCCGCCTCACCGACCCGGCGGTGCGGGCCTTACGCGACAGCGGGGCCTTTCTGGCCAGCCTTCCGCACGAACTGGGCGGCTACGAGTTCTCCCCGCGCCAGGTCATCGACACCATCGCCCGGATCACCTACGCCGACGCCTCGGCCGGGTGGGCCTACATGGCCGTGCAGATGGTCACCGGGACGACCGCCGCCTACCTCGGGCCCGAGGCCGCACGGGACCTTTACCCGGACCCGGCCGCCGACGCGTACGCCCTGGTCGCCGGGCAGGGCACCAAGCTGGGCAAGGCGGTCAAGGTCGACGGCGGATACCGGATCAGCGGGCACTGGCACTTCGCCTCGGGCATCACCATGGCCTCCCACGTGCACACCGCCGCCTGGTGCGAGGAGACCGGCCAGGCACTGGTCTTCACGCTGCCCGTCGAACAGGCCGAACCGGTCGACAACTGGGACGTGATGGGCCTGTGCGCGACCGCCAGCATCGACTACCTGTGCGACGACGTGTTCGTGCCGGACACGCACGTCTACGAGGCGTCCACCATGGACGTCCGCATCGGCGGCGCGGTCTACCGCATGGGGTTGGCGAACATGGCCGGCGTCTGCCACACCGGATGGGCGTTCGGGGTGGGTCGGCGCATGCTGGACGAGATGCGCCTGCTCGTCGCGCAGAAGACGGGCACGCCCGGCGCCTCCGTGGACACCCAGCAGTTCCACGCCGAGTACGCGATGGCCGAGGCCAAGCTGCGGGCGGCGCAGGCCTTCTCCGACCGGGTGTGGGCGGCCAACGAGGAGACCCTGGGCCGCGGCGAGCACCTGTCCACCGAGCAGGAGACCCACACCAGGCTCATGCTCAACAACGCCACCTGGTCGGTCCACGAGGTGGGCGAGACCGTGTACAAGTGGGCGGGAACGGCCGCGCTGCGCCGGGGCGACCTCCAGCGGTACTTCCGCGACCTGCACGCGGGCACCCAGCACATCACCTCCAGTCCGGTGGTGCTGCAGAAGTGCGGCAAGTGGCTGAGCGGCCTGGCGCCCGAGGGCCGCTGGGTCTTTTTGGACCTGGTGGAGGAACAGCGGTGACGGAATCCGGCGGAGAGCTGACCGAACGGTTCCGGAGCGCGTTCCGCAACCACGCGGCCCGGGTCGCGATCATCACCGCCGAGGACGGGGACGGGCCGGTGGGGCTGACCGCCACCTCGGTCATCTCGGTCAGCGCGGATCCGGCGCTGCTCGCGTTCTCGCTGTCGGGGCGGTCGTCGACCGCGCCCCGGATCGCCCGGGCGGACACGGTGGTCGTCCATCTGCTCTCCGCCGGGCAGGTGGAGCTGGCCAAGCGGTTCTCCGTCAGCGGCGTCGACCGGTTCGCCGCCCCGGCCAGCTGGCGCCGACTGGCCACGGGGGAGCCGCTCCTGCTCAGTGTGGACAGTTGGTTGCGGGGCAGGATCGTGCGCCGGTGCACGGTGGCCAACGCCACCCTCAGCGTGGTCGACGTCCTGGAGGCGGAACCGGGCAGTCTCTCCGAGCCGCCGCTGGTCTACCGCGACCGGTCCTGGTACGCGCTGGACGAGACGGCGGTTGTGGCGTAATCGCTGTTCAGGCGGCTCGCCAGCGGAAACGCGTGTCCTCGTCCGTCGTCGTGCACTGCATCAGCGTCCCGTTGCTCGTGTGGCCGTACTGCCAGTGCTCCGAACAGAACGCCCCAGGGTGCACACCCTCGACCGGTCCGGGCTCGGGTTCCGGTTCGGGGTCGGGCGCCGGTTCAGGTTCCGGGGCCGGGGCGGGCTCCGGCTCGGGTTCCGGCTCGGGCTCGGGTTCCGGGCTCGGGTCACCGATCTCCGCCGGGCAGTCCTGGCCGTCGGAGACCACGAACAGCTCTACCTCGAGCCCGTCGTCGAACGGCGCGGTCGCCTGCTCGGGCTCCTGCCCGCACACCGGGTGGTCGGCGGTTTCTGTAGGGGCGTCAGCGTCCCCGAAGGCGCTCTCCACCACAACCGTCAGCCCCGCGGCCTCACCCCAGGAGCGGGCCTCGTCCACGGTGTCCCCGGTGAACTCCGGGAGCTCGGGCCAGTCCTCGGCCGTTTCCCCCTCTGCGCAGTCCAGTCTTTCGGGGGGCCACCAGCAGGTCGGCTTCCTCCTCACCGACCTCTTGGCCGCACACGACCATCGCCGAGCGGATCCACTCCGCGTCCTCACCGGTCGCGGCCAGTTCCAGTTCGCCAAGGCCCAGTTCGGCCTCGTCGAGGATCTCCTCGGCCTCGGGAAGGTGGAGCCCCACCAGTTCGAGGGGCGGCTCCTCGGTAGGCGAGGGTGACTCGGCGACCGAAACCGTCGGGGGGTTCCTCCTCAGAGGAGGGCAGGAGCGAGGCGAGAACGACGAGGGAGACCAACCCCGATAAACCAAGGCCTGCGCAACCGCAGCAGCCCAGGCCGACCTTGGCCGACGGGGGCAGGGGCCGTGATGGTCGCGCCACGGATGTGTGCGCGGAATGTGGACCGGACATGGCGGCTCCGTCTCCGAGGCAGAGAGCGGCGGAGCAGGCGCCGATCGAACGATCCGCGGGGGTGCCGCGGTGGCGTCGACATTAGCGGCATATGACCTGAATTGTGGGCCGAATCCGCAAAGTAGGGCGTAGGTAGTCCGGTCGGGCGGGCGCCCGTGCCATATCCGCCAGTTCGCCGGTGGGGAGCCTACGGGAGAGCAGGCCGAGGTCTGGGAGGCAGTGAAGGCGGCCCTCGCGCGGTTCGAAGCCGCCGACCACTACCACCACGTTCTGACCGGTCGTCGACGGTAGTCGAAGGGCAGGTCGGCAGGCCTCCAGCTGCGCGGTCGGCTCAGACGGTTCGTGGGGCCGATGCAGCGCACTCTTGTGCGGTCAGCTGCCGGAGGTGCCGTTGGCGGTGGCGTTGCCGGTCGGGGCGCTGGCCACCAGTTCCTTGGTTTCGGGGATCTCGTCGGAGGCGCCGTTCGCTGCGGGTCCGGAAGTCTCGGCCAGCTCCGCCGTGGGGGTGTCGTCCTCGGCCGCGCTGTCCGTCGTCCCGGCCCGGTCGTCGGCGCGGTCCTCGCGGCGGCGCATGGCCATGTCGGACAGGATCGCCAGGCCAAAGGCGATGACCATCGCGGCAACAACCAGCAGCGTGGTCAGGGCGGCGCCGAACGAGGTGGGGTCGATCATGGTGGCTCCGTGGGTGAGGGGTGTCGACACGCACAACCGTAATAGGCGTTAACTTTCAAACCTAGTGTTAGCTCAAGTGAACTGCGTCATACCCATGATGCGGTGCCCGCACACGACGACCCGCACACAACGAAGGGCCCCGAACACGCCGCGCACCCAGGGGCAGCATGATCGGGGCCCTCGGTGGGCCAGGAGCGAGACCTAGAGGATCGAGCCGGGAGTGTAGGCCGCGGCCTCCGGACGGGCGGCCACGATCTCGTCGACCCGGGCCACCACGGCCGCCACCTGGTCGGCAGCCGCACCGGTGAAGGTGATCCGGTCGGCCAACAGGGTGTCCAGTTCTGCGCGGTCCAGCGGAAAGCGCTCGTCGGCGGCGAGCCGGTCCAAGAGCTGGTTCCCCACACCCTCCTGGCGCATCGCCAGTGCGGAGGCCACCGCGTGCTCCTTGATGAGCTCGTGCGCGGTCTCCCGGCCCACACCGGCGCGCACCGCCGCCATCAGCATCTTGGTGGTGGCCAGGAACGGCAGGTAGCGGTCCAGCTCGGCGGAGACCACCGCGGGGAAGGCACCGAACTCGTCCAGCACCGTCAGCATGGTCTCGACCAGGCCGTCGAAGGCGAAGAACGCGTCCGGCAGCGCGACCCTGCGCACCACCGAGCACGACACGTCGCCCTCGTTCCACTGGTCACCCGCCAGCTCACCGGCCATCGACGCGTAACCACGCAGGATCACGGTGAGACCGTTGACCCGCTCGCAGGAGCGCGTGTTCATCTTGTGCGGCATCGCCGACGAACCGACTTGACCCTCGGCGAAACCCTCGGTCACCAGTTCCTGCCCGGCCATCAGGCGGATGGTCTTGGCCAGGGAGGACGGGCCGGCAGCCAGCTGGACCAGCGCCGTCAGAACCTCGAAGTCCAGGGAACGCGGGTAGACCTGGCCCACGCTGGTGAAGCGGTGCTCGAAGCCGAGGTACTCGGCGACTTCGCCCTCCAGGGTGGCCAGCGCCTCGCGGTCGCCGCCGAGCAGATCCAGCATGTCCTGGGCGGTACCGACCGGACCCTTGATACCGCGCAGCGGGTACCGGTCGATCAGTTCCTCCAAGCGGCCGTGGGCCACCAGCACCTCGTCGGCGATCGACGCGAAGCGCTTGCCGAGGGTGGTCGCCTGCGCGGCCACGTTGTGGGACCGGCCCGCCATGACGGTCTCGCGGTACTCCGCCGACAGCTTCCCCAGCCGGGCGAGCAGCGCCACCACGCGGTCCCGCATCAGGACCAGGCTGTCGCGGGTCTGGAGCTGCTCGACGTTCTCGGTGAGGTCACGCGAGGTCATGCCCTTGTGGACGTGCTCATGCCCGGCGAGGGCGTTGAACTCCTCGATCCGCGCCTTCACGTCGTGCCGTGTGACGCGCTCGCGCTCGGCGATGGAGGCCAGGTCGACCTGTTCGAGGACTTTCTCGTAGTCCTCCACCACGCCGGCCGGGACGTCCACACCCAGGCGCGCCTGGGCGCGTAGGACAGCCAGCCACAGCCGCCGCTCGGCGACCACCTTGTACTCGGGGGACCACAGCCGGGTCAGCTCCGCGGAAGCGTAGCGGGCGGCAAGGACATCGGGGATCACAGGTTTCGCGCTCACGTCGTGTCACTCTATCGCCCTGAACTGCGGCGAACGCGCGGCGGCCCACCCGCGCTTCCAGAGGCGGGCCGACACGTCGGCCTGGGCGGGGCCCGCCCCCAACGTACGGGTAGGGCGGTCCCTACCGTGAACTGGTGGGTCCGGCGGATGTCCCCGCCCGGGGCCGGCGTTCTAGCGTTGAGTCCATGATCACGCGGAACGTCCCGGGAAGGGCGCCGAGCACCTTGCTCCAGGCCCTCGCCAGCCCCAGGTACCTACTCACGTCCTGGCCCTGGCGGTCCCTGGCCTACACACTGACCACCCTGGTGGTCGGGGTCGTCCTGTTCTCCGTGGCGCTGCCCGTGTACGGGCCCTGGGCGCTCTTCGCCGGGATGCTGGGGACCGGTACCTCGAGTGGTCCGCTGGTGTTCTGGTTCTTCTTCGGCCTGTGCACGGTGCTCTGCTTCGCCCCGCTCGTCGCCATCCCCCTGGGCGTTTTGGAACGGCGCCGTCTCTACCTCGTCATGCCGGACGAGAACCGCAGCGGGCACCGTGCCCCGCCGGCCGGACTGTGGGGCTGGATCCACACCCGCTACTCCGAGGCCGCCACCTGGCGGGAAGTGGTCTATGCGGCGGCCATGTTCCCCATCTTCGGTCTCGTCTTCCTCCTGCTGGGGGCCCTGGCCTCCCTCACGCTCGTTCTCGCGCTCAGCCCATTCCTACTGCTGAACGAGAACGAACCCGCGATCTCCGTGGCCTGGGCCACCCTCACCACCCCGGCAGAGGCCGTGCCCCACGCCCTGGCCTCCCCGATCCTGGCCGCGCTGCTCCTCTACGCCTGCGGACTGATGTCCTACGGCCACGGCGTCATCGCCCGCGCCCTCCTGGTCGGCCCGCCCAAGGAGGAGCTGCGGGCCGAGCTCGACCAGGTCACCGAGTCCCGGGCCCGCCTGGTCAACGCCTTCGAGTACGAGCGCCGGAGGATCGAACGCGACCTGCACGACGGCGCCCAGCAGCGGCTCGTGGCGCTCAGCATGGACCTGGGTATGGCCCGCGTCGACCTCGAGGAGGGTTCACCGGCCGACAGCCGGGTAGCCGCGGCCCAAGGCAAGGCGGACGAGCTCATCGACGAACTCCGGGAATTGGTGCGCGGCATCCACCCGCGGGTGCTCACCGACCGCGGCCTACACGACGCCCTCCAGGAGCTGGCCGACCACTGCCCCGTCCCCGTCTCCGTCGAGACCGCGATCCCGCACCGGCTGCCCGCGCACGTGGAGGGCACCGCCTACTTCGTGGTGGCCGAAGCCCTGACCAACGTCTACAAGCACGCCGACGCCACCGCCGTCACCGTGCGCGCGCACCTCGCCCCGGCCGCCCCCGCCGCCGTCGGCACGCTCGCGGTCGAGGTCACCGACAACGGCGCCGGGGGAGCCGACCCCGGACGGGGTACCGGCCTCACCGGTCTCGGCGACCGGGTCGCCGTGATGGGCGGCACAATGGGACTCTCGAGCCCCGAAGGGGGGCCGACCCGGATTCGAGTGGAGCTGCCGTGCGGACCGATGCCCCAGAACCCGACGCCGTGACCCCGGTACCGACCGTGCTCGCCGAGGACGGCGTGCTGCTGCGCGAGGGGCTGGTGGGTGTGCTGGAGCGCTTCGGTTTCCCCGTGGTCGCCGCGGTGGAAGATGGCGACGCCCTGGTCGGGGCGGTGGGCGAGCACCGCCCCGAGCTGGTGGTCACCGACATCCGCATGCCCCCGGACTTCACTGACGAGGGCCTGCGCGCCGCCGTGCGGCTGCGCAGGGAGCACCCCGGGCTGGCCGTGGTGGCACTGAGCCAGTACGTGGAACTGAGCTACGCCACGGACCTGCTCGACTCCGGGGACGGCAAGGGCGTCGGTTACCTGCTCAAACAACGGGTGGGGGACGTGCGGGAGTTCGCTTCGGTACTGCGCCGGGTCGTGGAGGGCGCGACCTTCGTCGACCCCGAGGTCGTCCGGCAGCTGTTGCGCCGCAGCTCCGACCCGCTGGAGCGGCTGACCACCCGTGAGCGCCAGGTGCTCGAACTCATGGCCGAGGGCCACTCCAACGGGGCGATCGCCCGCAGGCTGGTGGTCAGCGACGCCGCGGTGGGCAAGCACGTGGGCAACATCCTGGCCAAACTGGACCTGCCGCCGGACGACGGCGTCCACCGCCGGGTCCAGGCCGTCCTCGCCCACCTGCGCGCCCAGTCGGGCTGAGGCGCGCACCGCGCCGGCCTCGCTTGCACCGCACAGACTCGGGGCGCACCGCGTCGGTGCGGTGCGCCCCGCCGAACCGGGCGCTCGGTCAGTCGCACATGCGCCAGTCGATGTACTCCACGGTCTCGTCGCCCATGACCCACGCGTCGTGCCCCGGCGGGATGTACACCACCTCTCCTTCGCTGAACTCCCGCTCCGTGCCGTCGTCCATCCGGCAGCGCAGCCTTCCGCTGACCATGAATCCGCTGTGCTGCAGCAGGCACAGGTCCACGCCAAGGAGCGAGCCGTTGTGCACGGACCAGTGCCACCCCGGCTGGAGGGTCATGCGGACGACGTCGCGGCCGCCGATACGGACGAACTCGGCGCGCCCGCGCCCGAAGTCCGCCGTGCGGAGGGGTGCGGAGAAGTCGTCGGACTCCGGGACTTCGGGGAGCTCCTCGTCCCAGGCCTGGACGGTGGACTGGTGGGCGATCCGGTCGTCGACCAGGTCCAGCATGGTCATGCTCACGACCGCGTTGCCGTCGGGGTACACGCACCTCTCGGTGTAGGCCGCGTGGTCGCCGTCGACGACGCACTGGAGCACCTCGTGCGTCATGTCCAACTCGTAGACCTGGTGCATGAGGTCCTCGATGGCTTTCCTGCCGTGCAGGACGGTGGGTGTGCTGGGCGGGGTTCGCCGGTCGATCATCTCCATCTCGGCGTCTTCGGTGAACAGTTGGGTGAGGGCGTCGGGGTCGCCCTCTTCGAGGGCCCTCCTGAATGCGGCGAGGTCGAAGCGTGCGCTGGGAGAGGACATGGCAGGTCTCCTTTCACACCGGACCCTCGTCCTGGCGGAAGGGGCCCGATGACCAGCGTCCTCCCGTTCCAGGTCTCGAGTCGCTCAAGATCGGGTCATGACTTGGTCGGTAGCGGGGCGTCGGGCGCCGGTGCCGGGCCATGGGGCCCGTGCACGGGGGTGCGGGGCGGGCCCGGAGGCGGCCCAAAGCGGGGCGTATCGTGGGTCGAGCCCTGCCAGACGGTGCGAGCCCCCGCGCAACCCCGGAGGAGACAGGATGCAGCCGACGGTCGCGGCCCCCGAGAGCGTCACCTGGAGAGTCCACCTCGACCGTTCGATGTGGGTGGCGGGGGTGCGGGCCCTGATGCTCCAGGCCCTGCACCCGATCGCCATGCAGGGAGTCTGGCAGCGCTCCGACTTCCGCACCGACCCCACCGGCCGCCTGCTGCGCACCGCCCACTTCATCGCGGTCACCACCTACGGCAGCCTGGCCGAGGCCGACACGCTGGGCGAGCACATCCGCCGCGTCCACCGCTCCCTGAGCTTCACCGACCCGGACACCGGCCGCCTGCACCGGGTCGACCAGCACGACTTGCTCGTGTGGGTGCACTGTGCCGAGGTCACGTCCTACCTGGAGACCTGCCACCGGGCCGGGCTGCCGCTCAGTACCTCGGATCTGGACCGCTACCTCGACGAGCAGGCGCACACCGCCACGTACGTGGGGCTGGCCCCCGACGACGTGCCCCGCAACGCCGCCGATATGCGTCGCTACCTGGCCGCCGTCCGGCCCGGCCTGCGCGTCACCCCCGAGGCCCGCCAGGCCGTGCGCTTCCTGCTGTGGCCCAAGGTGCCCGAGCAGCTCTCCTGGCTGGCCCCGCTCAAACCGCTCTGGTTCCCGGTGGGCGCCCTGTCCTACGCGACCCTCCCGGCCTGGGCCCGCCGCGCCTACGGGATGCTGCCCGAGTTCCCCGGCGGCGACGCGGCGGCCACCGCCGGCCTGCGGGCGCTGCGTTCGGGGCTCAACCGAGTGCCCGAGCGCTACTACAACCTGATCTTCGACGAGGCCACGGTGCACAGCGCGGACGAGGCGAAGAAGCGCCTGCTGGATGCCGGGTACGAGGTGGAGAACGGGTTCCGCGCCCTGCGCGGCCGCACGGTGTTCCGTTCCCCCGTCGGGACCGATTCCAGGGCACCCTCCGAGGCATGACCGTCCTCTCCGTGCCCGTTCCCGAACCGTGTGTGGCGGCCCGCGTGTACGGCGCGGATAGCGTGGCGGCGGGAGGGGTTGCCTTGAAGCGCAGGAAACTCAGGTACGGGCTGTTCATGGGGGCGTGTGTGCTGCTGTTCGCAGGCGCCCTGCCCGTCTACTACCTGTTCGGCACCGGATGGGCGGTGGCGATGTGCGTGGTCGCGTCGGTCCTCCCGCTGGTCGCCATGACGGTGGGCAGCATCGCCGACCCCGCCGACCCGCGCGACCGCGACAACAGGTACGGACCCAACGCCGAATAGTGCACCGACGAGCTCAGCCGGAGCTCTCGGACCCCGCCGCCGGTGGGGCGATGAGGCCGTCCACGACCACGTCGGCCAGTCGTTCGGCATCCGCGAGGCGCTCCTCCAAGGAGCGTTCGGGCCGTCCGCTGAGCCGGTCGACGAGGGGGCGTTGGGTGGACCCCGCTGCCGGGCCGATGACGGTGAAGTACATCAGCTCCACCGGTAGCGGACGCATCCGGCCCGCCGCGACCAGCCGGTCGACACTGGGCGACACCGCCGCCAGGGTGGGTTCGATATAGGAGCGGTACAGGTGGTCGAGGCGCTCGGACTCCTCGTGGAACTCGTCGGTCAGCGCGCGTCCGAGGAACGGTGTCTCCACCATCGCCCGGTAGAAGTGCCTGGCCACGGCGCGGAGCAGGGCCGCGTCATCGCCCTCGTGCCGGGCCATGACGGCGGCGCGTTCGCGGTCCTGGCGTTCCAGCACCCGGTCCACGGCCGCGCGCCAGAAGGCGGCCTTGGACCCGAAGCGGTCGTGGATGAAGTTGTGGCTGACACCGAGTCGGCGGGCCAGCTCCCGGGCCGAGGCCCCGTTGTAGCCCAGTTCCGCGAAGGCCATCAGCCCGCGCTCGAGAACGGTCTCCTCGTCGGGGGCGGAGGGCCCGTCGGGTCCCGGGCGCCCCGGCCGCCTGCCCGACCTCGGCTCCGCCATGATTCCGCCTTCCTGGAAAACCGGCCTTGACACCTGTCAGATATTACCTAATCTGACAGGTGTCAGGAGGAGGCGGTATGGCAGTGGAGCGAACACCCATGACGGACCACGCGGAGCGGGACACGGTGGCGAACTGGCCGAGCGGGCGCGGAACCCGCGAGGCGGTGGCGGAGCGGTTCGGGGCCGCCGACGCCGAACTGGCGGCCCGGGCCCTGACCACGGGGGACCCGCTCGCCGACGCGGTGGCCGAAGAGGTACGGGCCGGAGGCAGGCCGGTACGCGCGGCACTCCAACGGGGAATCCAACACGGCCTGTCGTCGCTGGACCACCCTCCCGAAGCAGTCGCCGCCCTCCTGACCCACACCGAGGCCCGCCCCGAATACGTCGACGACGCCCTTCTCGACCGCGCCTCGGCCTCCTACTTCGACGCGCCCCCTGAAGCCCAGCTCATCGCGCTGTCCGCAGGGTCCCTGGTTCGGGTCTACGAGTCACCGTCCATCGCCGAGGTCCTCGCCATGAGCGGGCGGCTCATCGACGCCGTGCCCCGGCGGATCGAGGACACCGGGCGCTGGGTGCTCACCGCCATGCTCCCGGGGGCGCTGCGCCCCGGCGCCCCCGGATACGCGGCCACCCTCCAGGTGCGGATGATGCACGCCCACATGCGGGTCATGGCCAGGCGGCGGGGCTATGACGAGGCGGACCTGGGCGTACCCATCAACCAGGTCGACCTGGCGCGCACCTGGATGGACTTCACACTGACCTCGCACCACGCCCTCGACGTGATGGGCTACGAAGCCGCCGAGGCAGACCGCGCCGACCAGTACAGGTACTGGTGGTACCTGGCCCACCTGCTCGGCATCGACCCGCGTCTGGTCGAGGGGGTCCAAGGGCCGGAGCGGGCCCGGATCAGGGACGACCTGCTGCAAGCCGTCACCGGTCCCCTCGTCCCCGAGGCCGGACAACTGGCCTACGCCACGCTGCGGTCCATCGCCGCCACCCTGAGGCAACTCGTCGGTGTCCCCGAGGCGCTGGGCGTCCCGGCGCTGCACGCGCTGTCCCGCCGCTTCCACGGCGACCGGCGGGGCGACGCACTGGGACTGAAGCGCTCGGCGGTCGCCGACGCCGTTCTCCCCTCGGGCATCGCCGCGATCAGGTCCCGCCACGCGCGGCTGCGCCGGAACCCCGGAGCTCTCCAAGAACGGCGGGCCAGCGCCATCGCCAAGGTCCGCGCCGACCTGGCGGCCGCCAGTCGGCCCGCGAGCCATGCGGAGGGGGCCGATCCCGACCGCCCGGTCCCCCGAGAACACTCGCGCAAGGGCTGAGGCTCCGGCGGGTGGCCCGGGCGGCCAGGGCCACCCGTGTGACCGCCACAGCGCGCGCGGCCGCGACAGCGGAAACGGGCCCGCGCCGAGGAGTTGCCCCGGCACGGGCCCGAGACGTCGTACGAACGTGTGGGGCTAGTGGAGAGCCTAGCGTTCCAGGACGCGGCGCAGGGCGGCCAGAACCAGTTCGGCCCGGTCCAGGCGGGCGTTGTGGCCCATGAGGCCGATCCGCCACACCGAAGCGGCATAGGGTCCCACCCCGGCGCCGATCTCCAGGCCGTAGTCGCGCAGCAGCCGCTCTCGGACCTTGCCCGAGTCCACACCGTCGGGGACGCGCACCGACGTCAGCTGCGGCAACCGGTGCCCCTCGGCGGCGAACAGCTCCAGACCCATCTCCTGCAGGCCCTCGCGCAGCCGGGTGCCGGCGGCCTCGTGCCGGGCCGCCACCTCGTCCGCGCCCTCCTCCTCGATGCGGGCCAGCGCAGCGTCCAGGGAAGCGACCATCGAGGTCGGTGCGGTGTGGTGGTAGGCGCGGCCGCCCGGGCCGCCGCGCACGTAGGCGCCCAACAGGCCGAGGTCGATGTACCACACGGGAGGGGCCTGCACCCGCCGCTCCCACGCGCGCTCGGAGAAGGTGAAGGGTGCCAGCCCGGGCGCGACACCCAGGCACTTCTGGGTACCGGAGTAGGCGATGTCCACCTGCCACGCGTCCAGCTCCATGGGCATGCCGCCCAACGAGGTGACGCAGTCGGCGATGAGCAGGGTGTCGTCGGAGCGCTCGCGCAGGGCGCGTCCTAGGGCACCGATGTCGCTGACCGCGCCGGTGGACGTCTCGGCGTGCACGGCGGCCACCAGGGTGGGGGAGGGGTGGGCGTCCAGGACCCGCTGGACGTCCACGGGCTGGCCCCACTCGTGGTCGACCCGGACCACCTCGGCGCCGTAGCGTCCGGCGACCTCGCACATGCGCTCGCCGAACAGCCCGTTGACCGCGACGACGACGGTGTCACCGTTGCGCACGGTGTTGGCGAAGGCCGTCTCCATGCCCAGGGATCCGGTGCCGGAGAGCGGGAGCGTGAGCGGGTTCTCGGTGCCCCACAGGGAACGCAGGCGCCCGCAGACGCGTTCCAGCAAGGCGATGAACTCGGGGTCCAGGTGACCAAGGAGGGGCGCCGCCAAACCCAGAGTCGCCTCCGGGTAGGGGTTGCTGGGCCCCGGACCCAACAGGGTGCGTTCGGTGACAGACATGGCCACACACTAGCCCGGGGGCGGGGCGGAAGGTGAAGCCGGGGCGCCCTGGGGGCGACGGGAATCGAGGCGGCGTGCGTAGTATTCCGGCGGACCCGTGTGCGTGTGGAGAGGAACACTGTTGACCGAGACGAACACCGGAGTGCACGTCGGCGCGGACACCGGCGGCGTACGGATGCTGCGGGTGGAGCACGACGACCCCCGTGTGGCGGGGCTGCTCGCCGGGCTCCTGGAGGAGTACACGGAACGCTACGGGGCCGAGGGCGCCGCGCACGAGCTCAGCCGCTACCCGGTCACCCAGTTCGTCGCCCCGCACGGGTGCTTGGTGCTGGCCGAGCTGGAGGGCGAGGTCGTCGCCGGGGGTGCCCTGCGCCCCTACCGCGCGGACCGCGCCCAGGAGCCGGACACCGTCGAGTTCAAGCGGATCTGGACCTCCGCGCGGCACCGGCGCCGGGGGTTGGGACGCCTGATCATGACCGCCCTGGAGGGTGCCGCTCGTGACCTCGGATACGGCAGGGTCATCCTGTTCACCGGACCCTCCCAGCCCGAGGCGGTCGCCCTGTACGAGCGGATCGGCTACCGCTGGGTTGATCCCGCCACCGTCGAGGACCTGCCCTACCCGAAGGCGATCCCCTTCGCGCACGATCTGCGGGACTGAACGAGCGTTATGGGGGCCGCTATATCCCTGGCACGGGCGAGGACATGCACCGCCCCGTACGATGGAACACACCGGCCGCCACCAGCGGTCACCGGTACAACCCACCTTTCGACGAACTCGATGAGGAGAGTCACGACGTGAGCGAGCAGCGGCGCCCCGAGGCCGAGACGAACGCCCCCGTGTTCAGTCCACGTAAGAACGGCCAGTCGCAGTCGGTCTCCGACGAGCTCGCCGCGTGGATGCGCACCGGGTGGGCCGACACCGAACTGCGCGACCTGGAGCCCATCGAGCAGGCCCAGCACACGGCCCGCCGCCGCGCGGCGCTCAGCGACGCCTTCCCCGGCGACCGCCTGGTGATCCCCGCCGGCCAGCTCGTGACCCGGTCCAACGACACCGAGTACCCTTTCCGGGCCGCCACCAACTACGCCTACCTCACCGGTGACACCACCGACGGCAACTGCCTGGTGTTCACCCCGCGGGCCGACGGCGGCCACGACGTGGTCCTCTACCTCAAACCGCGCTCCAGCCGCGACAACGGCGAGTTCTGGCTCGGCAGCTACGGCGAGCTGTGGACCGGCCGCCGCAACAGCCTTGGCGAGGCCGCCGACCTGCTGGGCGTGCCCACCGCCGACGTCCGCGGCCTTCAGGAGGCCCTGCGCGCGGACGCCGTCCAGACCCGTATCGTGCGCGGCCACGACGCCGAACTCGACGCCCTGGTCGACGAGCTGCGCGCGGACACCGACGACGAGGCCCGCGCCAAGTCCGCCCAGCTGGACCAGGACCTGGGCGTCACCCTGGCCGACCACCGACTGGTCAAGGACGAGTGGGAGGTCGCGCAGCTGCAGCTGGCCGTCGACGCCACCGTGCGCGGCTTCGGCGACGTCGCCAAGGCCCTGCCGCAGGCCCAGGACACCTCCGAGCGGTTCGTCGAGGGCACGTTCTTCCTGCGGGCCCGCGTGGAGGGCAACGACGTCGGCTACGGCACCATCGCCGCCTCCGGAGCCAACGCCACCACCCTGCACTGGACCCGCAACGACGGTCCGGTCCGCGAGGGCGACCTGCTGCTGCTGGACGCCGGCGTGGAGACCAACAGCCTCTACACCGCCGACATCACCCGCACCATGCCGATCTCCGGTACCTTCACGGACCTGCAGCGCAAGGTCTACGACCTGGTGTACAAGGCCCAGGAAGCCGGGATCGCCGCCGTGGCCCCGGGCCAGCCCTTCCGCGCCTTCCACCAGGCCTCCCAGCGGGTACTCGCCGAAGGCCTGATCGAGTGGGGCCTGCTGGAGGGCCCGGTCGACCGCGTGCTGGAGCTGGGTCTGCAGCGCCGCTACACCCTGCACGGCACCGGCCACATGCTCGGCCTGGACGTGCACGACTGCGCGGTCGCCCGTCAGGAGGCGCACCTGTACGGCGACCTGAAGCCGGGCATGGTGCTCACCGTCGAGCCCGGACTGTACTTCCAGCCCGACGACCTCACCGTCCCCGAGGAGCTGCGCGGTATCGGCGTGCGCATCGAGGACGACGTCCTGGTCACCGAGGAGGGCCGCACCGTGATGTCGGCCGGTCTGCCGCGCTCGTCCGCCGACGTGGAGACCTGGCTGGCCGAGCGCCTTCCGCGCTAACCGCCACCCTTATTCAGAGGCGGGCCGTCTCCCCGAGGTGGGAGGCGGCCCGCTCTCGTGTGATGCCCTGGTCACCGGGTCAGCGGAAGCGCACGAAGGACCGCAGCGGGGGTTCGTGGTCGTGCGCCTCCACGAACCCGAGGCTCTCGTAGAAGGCCCGCTGCCGGGCGTCGCCATCGGTGAGGAGCACCCGCTGGCGCACATGCTCATAAGCGGCGAAGAGCTCCGTCAACAGCCGTCCGCCCAGACCTCCCCGCTGCTCTCGGGGATGGACCAGCACGTCCTGGAGGTAGACGACGGTCGCGCCGTCCGAGATCGACCGGGCCAGTCCCACCAGCCGCCCGTCCCGGCGCGCGGCCACCACCCGGTGCGAACCGGCCACCGAACGCATCAACACCTCGGGCGCCTCGGTGTAGGCGGTCCACCCGACCGAGCCGTACAGCTCCACCACCTCCGCCTGACCCAGTTCCCCAGCCGTGCTCACCGACACCTGCACCTGCTCCACGTCCGGTACTCCTTCCACTCGCCACCGCCAGTCCGGAGTCTGCCAGGTACACGCGTATCCCGTTCACCCCCGGCACTTGGGTTTCTCCGGTATTTCCACCTACGGGTGGCGGCGCCTCGTTCACCGGGTGCCTTGGCGGCCTCGGATACGGTTCTGAGCAACCGATCCACGCGCGCGTGCCGCGCACCCGGCTTGTCCATCGGGGAGACGGCTTGACAGGTCACCCGATAGCGTCGGGGTGGCGTAGAAGGACCCAGGGAGAACGGGGGAGGGCTACTCGTGCGCGCGGAACGGCTGTGGCGCAGGAGCTTGCGGTTTCCCCGCCTCTTCCTGGCGGACCGGACCGTCCTGGTGCACGGTGACGTCGACCCGAGCCCGGACCCGAGGAAATCGCGCTATGAGGCCCGGGCCTTCGACACCAGGTCGCTGCGGCCCCTGGGCACGGCCTTCGAGGCGCAGGGTCCGGTGAACCTGGCCCGGTCGCCGGAGATCGAGGACTGGCCGAGTACCGTCCTGGTGCAGGCCTCACGGCGCTCGGTCAGTGTGCGCGATCCGCGTACGGGGAGCCCCGTCCTGGAGACCGATCTCGCGATCCCCGGTGAGCGGTGGCCCGACGACGTGGCCCTGCGGGTCCTGGACAAGGAAGCGGTCGTCTTCCTGTTCGGCGAGGACGGTGTCGGAGGTACCCGCTGGTGGGCGGTGGACCCGCACACCGGGTCGACCGTGCCCGACGTGGCGGTCACCAGTGACGTGCACGAACCGGGGGGCGAGCGCCTGTCGTTCGCGGGGGAGTACCTGGTCGCTCCCGGCCGGGACCCGGGGTTCGATCCGGTGATCCTCGCCGACTACGAACACCCCCGAGAGCGGGTGTACCGACTGGACGACGGTGAGTACCTGGGCGAGGTGGAGAGCCATACCGACTCCGAGACCGTGGCGGCGATGGTCGGGGGCCGTCCCCTGCTCGCGGTGGCCGGGCGTATCCACGCGCTGCCCGACCTGGACCTGGTCGCCGAACTCGGGGGGCCGCGCACCCTCACCTCCCTGGCCGAGTGGGACGGCGAGGCGGTCGCGGTCTACCAGCAGGAGGACGCCCGCCCCGACGGTCTGGGCGGCTGGTACCTGGACCGGCTGCGGGTGTGCCGACTGGACCGGCCCGGGCAGCCCGTGACGGAGGTCCGCGGCACCTGGCCGGGCGAGCTGGAGGACCTGGTGGCCGCCCCCGACGGGGTGATCGTGCTGGCCACCACCGAAGGCGTCCACGCCCTGCACGCGGATGCCTGAGTCAGGCGGTCAGCCACCCTCCGAGCAGTAGGGCGCCCACCACCGCCGCCACCGCGACGCCCGCGGTCACCAGCACCGTCGGCCAGGTGGCACGCACTCGCGGCAGTCGCCACACCAGGTACACGCCCAGGATCAGCAGCAGGGGAGCGGTCACCACGCCCGGCATGAGGGTGCGGGACAGGGCGCTCATGCCCAGGTGGCTCACGGCGTTGACGATGAGCACGAAGGCGAAGCAGACCAGGACCTCCGAACTCCACGCGGGCCGGGCCGACACCGCCACCACGGCCAGAACCAGCGCAGCACCGGTCAGCACGGCCACCGCAATCCCGTAGCCGACCTGGTCGCCGTGCACTGACGCGATCCAGGCGGGTGCGTGCGCTTCGGCCCAAGCCGGCAGGTCGCGCAGGTACTCCTCGGCGTTGTGCAGGGAGAACACCGCGACGGTGAGCCACCACAGACCGGCCAGGCCCCGCTGCGGGACCACGGCTCGTTCCGGTGCGGGCATCGTGTCCTTTCCCGCCCTACGCGGGGCGGTTCTCCTCGATCCAGTCGTCGATGGTCTCGAACCAGCCGTACAGCCACTGCTCGCGCTCCCGGTACTCCCGGGGGATGCGCTCCGCGGGCACGTGCCACCCGTGCATGACGATCTGCTTGTCCATCGGCAGCTCGCGCCACACGTCGCCCACGGTCACCATCCGGTCCAGGCCGGTGTGGCCCACGAACACCACGTCCGCGTCCGGTGCGGCGTCCAAGGCGGCGAACAGCCCGCCGGACTGCGGCGCCATGACGTTGCGCATCCCGCTGGCCCGCCGGGCCAGCGCCGAGGAGCCGTCCTCCCGGAGCCGGTCGATCCGCTTGCGCCTGCGCTCCGGGGTGAAATTGCCGCCCTCGGGGAAGATCACGAACGCGTCGTCGCCGTCCAGCCCCGCGGCCAGCTGGCCGACCTGCTCCCGAAGCCCCTCCGGCCGGGGGCCGCCCGCCTTCGTGAACGGCGAGGGCGCGATGAACCGGTTCGGCAGCCGGTTCAGCAGCACGTCGATCGCCGGGTCCCACTGCAGAGTGTCTTTCAGGACGATCCGGGTCTCCCGCTGAGCACGGTTGATCAGCGTGTGGATGAGGATGAACGAGTCGCCCGCGCCGGCGTGCCGACAGGCCACGATCAGCGGGCGGCCGGGCGCGACCGGCTCCCCGAAGACGTCGGTCTCCGGCCCGTCTCCCACACCCCGGATCCGCAGCCGCAGCACCCAGCGGGCCTGCCGGAACAGCACCCGCAGGAAGAAGCCGGTCAGCGCGTAGTGCGCGCGCTGGAAGCCGGGGGTGCGGATCCGCCAACCGAACCCGGAGGCCAACCACAGCACGAACAGCGACACCAGCGCCGCCGCGTCCCACAGCAGGTAGAAGACGAACATCCACAGCACGCGGGGGATCCGCAACCGCCCCGGCACCATGGAGACCAGCGCCAGCGCGATCAGGAGCCACAGCGGCATGGTGGAGAGCAGCAGGAAGCCGAGCACCACGACGCCAGGCGCGAGGAACACCCGCCGGACCCAGCGCGGCGGCAGGGGGATCACGTCCGGACCTTCGACAAATAGTCCCGGGAGGCGCGGTAGGACCGGTCGATCCGCCGAGGCGTCGTGTCCAGCCTCCGGAAGGAGAGCGGACTGTCGTCCCCGGCCAGCGAACCCCCGCTGGGCAGCACGTGCAGCCGGACACCCTCCGGCAGAGTCGCCAGATCCCGGGCGTAACGGTGGCGGCGCGCGATCTCGAAGGCCACCCTCGCCGTATCCACGGCGTTGGTCGGCACCGAGAGCGGCTCCTCCACCCGCCCCACCTGCAGCACGTACACCGTGCGCGCCCCGGCCCGCAGCGCGCCTTCGATCGGGATCGAGTTGACGATCCCGCCGTCCAGGAAGTGCTCGCCGTCGACCGGCGTGGGCGGCAGCAGCCCGGGTACCGAGGCCGAGGCCATGACCGCCTCGATCAGCGGGCCGGAGCTGAACCAGTGCTCCGCGGCGCGCTCGATGCTGGCCGCGACCACGCGCAGCGGCACCGCCAGTTCCTCGAACTGAGGGTTGGGCCCCAGAGCCGCCACGAGCAGGCGGCGCAGCGGTTCGGGAGAGTTCAGATGGGTCCGGGTGGTCACCAGGCGCCGGAGCTGGCGGCCGACCGGGTCCCCGAACACGGAGGTCGCGTCGTCCGAGGTCCAGGTGCGGGTGAGCCGTTCCACCGCCGCCAGCGTCGGGTCGGTGGCAAGCACCGCCCCGTTGATGGCGCCGATGGAGGCGCCCACCACCAGGTCCGGGGTGATCCCGGCCTCCAAGAGCGCCCGGATCATGCCCACCTCGACGGCGCCGCGCACACCGCCGCCGCCGAGGACGAAGGCCACCGGGCCCGTGTCACCGTGCCCGTTGGCCGGGCCTTCCGAGAAGTCCGTCACCGGGACAGTCTAGAAAACCGGCCGCACCCGAACGGCTCAGTCCTCGACGGTGTCCAGGACACGGAACTCCACGCCTGCTCTGGGCAGGCGCCGGATGAGCGCCTCACCCATGGCCACGGCGGTCGTCACCTGCCCCGAGGTCGGCGGCAGGTCGTCCTGCACCAGGCACAGCGCCGACTCCGCGAGCATCCCCGCGGTCGCCGCGTAGCCCGGCTCGCCGCCGGAGACCAGGGTGTACACGCGGCGGCCGCCACCAGAACCCGAGAAGTGCACGGTGAACCAGCCCTCCGCGAGCTCCTCCTCGCTGGGCCCCTCACCCGGGCCGCGCAGCGAGCGCAGCCGTTCGCGCAGCGGCGGCACCTGGGCCGCCGCCATGAGACCGGCCGCACCGCCGACCGCGCCCACCGCGCTGGCCAGCCGCAGGAAGGCGGCGTAGTGCCCGTACCTGAAGTCGGGCCCGTACCGCTCCAGCGCGGCCGCGGAGCGGACGACCACCTGCGGGTCCAGCGTGGGCAGCGGCGCGGTCCACCCGCGGGCCAGCCGGGTGCGGGGGCGACCTGAGCGGTCGATCCGGACCCGGCGCCCCTCGGGGACCCCCTCCAGGGCGCGCCGCTCCCGGGCGGCGGCCAGCATGCCGCCGGGATCGGCGAAGGCACCCAGCGCCGAGTGCAGGGTGCCCCCGGACGCGTTGGCCTTGGCCCGGACGAAGCCCTCGACGTGCAGCGGCACTCCCTCGGGCAGCTGGCCGACGGTGAACAGCACCCCGAGGTCGTGGGGGACGGAGTCGAACCCGCAGGCGTGCACGATCCGCGCCCCGGTGCTCTGGGCGGTCGCGTGGTGCTGGACGTACATCCGGTCCACGAAGGCGGGCTCGCCGCACAGGTCCACGTAGTCGGTTCCCTCGGCCGCGCAGGCCGCCACCACGGCCTCGCCGTACTCGCTGTAGGGGCCCACAGTGGTGGCGACCACCCGCGCGGACGCGGCCAGGTTCCGGATCGAAGCAGGATCGTCCGTGTCGGCCAGCAGCAGGTCCGGCAGCGGCCGGTCCGGGTCGATGTCGGCCAGCTCGGCGCGCACCGCTTCCAGCTTTTCCCTGTTGCGCCCGGCCAGGGCCCAGCGCAGTTCGCGCGGTGCGTTCGTCGCCAGGTACTCGGCGGTCAGCGCGCCGGTGTACCCGGTCGCGCCGAACAGGACGATGTCGTGCCCGCGTTCCAAGATGGTCCAGCCTCTCTGTGTTTTCCGTGCGCCGTGCCACAGTCTCGCAGGTGTGCACGGCGTTCCGTTTGGCCACCGGGGGTCCCCGGGTAAGGGGCCTCGGAACGGAATCCGTATCCGAGGGACAAAACATGACTGAGCTGGTCGACCTGCACGGCACGGCGATGGAGGAGTTCGACCGGAGGGTCGCCGGGGTGACCCTGACCGACTGGGCGCTCCCCACCCCCTGCGCCGAATGGGACGTGCACGACCTGGTCAACCACCTGACCGCCGAGCAGCTGTGGGTACCGCACCTGCTGGCCGGGAGCCGGATCGAGGAGGTCGGGGACCGGTTCGACGGCGACAACCTGGGCGAGGAACCGGCCGCCACCTGGACGGTCGCCTCCCGAGAGTCCCGCACTGCCTGGCTCGCCCCCTCCGCCCTGGAACAGACGGTGCACCTGTCCTTCGGTGATGTCCCTGGCCGCGAGTACCTGTGGCAGATGACCTTCGACCTGGCGGTACACGCCTGGGACCTGGCCCGCGCCACCGGCGCCGACGAGCGCCTCGACGCAGCCCTCGTCGAGGCGCTCTACACCTGGGTCAAGGCGAACGAGAAGGAGCTGGCGGGCAGCGGTCTGTTCGCCGAGCCCGTACCGGTCGGGGACGACGCGGACACCCAGACCAAGTTGCTGGCTCTGACCGGGCGGAAAGCCTAGGGCGTGTTCGGTGGATGCTGCCCGTCGCGAACAGGGCACTGCGCCGTAGGCGTCCGTTGAGGGTTGGTGGCGGGCGACGGGCAGAAGGTGCTGCGCCGTAGGCGTCCGTTGAGGGTTGGTGGCGGGCGACGGGCAGAAGGTGCTGCGCCGTAGGCGTCCGTTGAGGGTTGGTGGCGGGCGACGGGCAGAAGGTGCTGCGCCGTAGGCGTCCGTTGAGGGTTGGTGGCGGGCGACGGGCGGGCGTATCCAGTGGTGCTGGCACAAGGCCGAAGAAGGAGTTCCCCTACTGTGCACTGCCTCGCAAGCTCGGCAGCATCGCACAGCGGGGGCCCGCCCGGGTTTGGCTGTCGACTGAGAGATGCGCAGTGCAAGTACCGCTGGGGCGACGCGCAGCAGGGTATGTGTCCGCCGAATATGCCCTAGGGGCCGGATGGTTCCAGGGACCGGTCCTCAGGGGCGCATCCCCCGATAACGAAAACGGGCCGTGCGGTCCCGCCCCGAGAAGGGGAGGGGCACGCACGGCCCGTCCGCATGATGGCGTCGGCCTACCGGGTGACCGGGCTCTCACCGGAAACGCCGACCGGCTCGTTCTCAGGACCGGCCTCGGGGGCCCCGACCGCGGAACGCGGTGCGTGAGCGGTGACGATGCCCTGTTCGACGGCCATCTCACGGAGCAGGCGGGGCGCGCTCCACAGCGTCGGCGCCAGGATCAGGCCCACCGGAACCGCGGTCACCACGATGAAGGACTGCAGGGCCTCGACCCCGTTGTCACCCACGGTCAGGAGCGCCACGGCGGCGGCGCCCATGCCCACGCACCAGAACGCCCGCACCCACCAGAACGGCTCGCCCGAGTGCATGCTGGAAGACGAGATCGAGTACGACATCGCGTCCATCGTTGCCGCGAAGAAGACCAGCGTCACGGCCACCATGATCAGCGCCAGAACAGTGCTCAGCGGCAGGGCTTGGACGATCGACAGCGCCGCGGCGGGAAGGCCGTGTTCGGCGTAGGGCCCGGAGATCGCACCCGGGTCGCGCTGTTCCAGCCACAGGCCGCTGCCGCCCAGGGCGGTGAACCAGACGCCGGTGACGACGGCGGGCAGTACGGTCGCGCCCACGTAGATCTGCCGGACCGTACGCCCCTTGGAGATACGCGCGATGAAGATGGCCATGATGGGCGCGTAGCCGATGAACCAGCCGAAGAAGAAGACCGTCCAGTAGCCCAGCCACTCCTCGTCGCCGCGGAACAGCGTCATGGGCACGAATTCACGCACGTGTACCGCGCTGGACTGCAGGAACAGGTCCACGACGTAGGGCAGCGAGGACAGGCCGACGATGCTCACGATCAGCACCAGCGCGGCCCAGACGTTGATCCGGCTGAGCAGCTGGATGCCGCGGTTGAGTCCGCTGAGCACCGAGATCGTCGCCACTGCGGTCAGGCCCACGATGACCGCGACCTGGGTGCCGAAGCCGGACCCCATCCCGAACATCTCACTGCCGATGTAGGACACCTGCAGGCCGAGGAAGCCGATCGGCCCTACGGTCCCGGCGACCACCGCGACCACACAGGCGATGTCGGCGACGGTACCGATCCAGTGGGTCCGGACCCGTTCGCCCATGACCGGCCACAGCAGGGTGCGGGGGCGCAGTGGCATGCCCTTCTCCACACCGCGCATCATCACCAGGGTGGCCAGCGAGCCGCCGATCGCCCAGGCCGGGAAACCCCAGTGGACGAAGCTCTGCGCGAGCGCGTACGAGGCGCCCTCCATGCCCCCCGAGAGGTCACCGTACTGCGGCGGCGGGTCCACGTAGTGCGCGATGGGTTCAGCGGCCGCCCAGAAGACACCGCCGGCGGCAAGCAGGGTCGTCAGGACCATGGCGACCCACCGGAACCAGCTGAACCCGGGGGCCTCGTCGCCGCCCATGCGTACTCGCCCGTACCGGGAGAAGGCCAGGATGGTGGCGATGACCACGGTGGCCAGGAGCAGGATCTGCCAGAAGGCGCCGAACCAGTTGGCGGACCACGCGAACGCGGAGTCGACGGTCTCACCGACCCACTGCGGGGCCATCAGTGCTGCCAGGACGAACGCGACCAGGAGGCCGCAGGAGACCCCGATCACCCACGGGTCGGGGCGGCCGGTTGCGGGCACGCGTGTGCGCGCGGTGGAAGACATGAAGAAGGGGACTCTCCTCGAACGGGAATCGCCGACCGGGAATGGAACGTCCGGTCGGCGTGCTGCGCGGCGCGCCGGAAGGCGGTTCGGAGACAGGTGCGGGCGACGGCCACCGCGTCGACGCCGGAGCGGCTGGCGGTCCGTCGGGGAAGCCCCGTCGAACGTGGGGCGACCGAAAGATTCTACGTGCGCTTTCCCCAGCTGAGGCGGGCCCGCGGGCGTGTGTCTCACCACTCAGGGATGTGTCTGCACACTCCGTCGCCTACCGGGAACCGAGATCGCATCGACTATCCTCTGCGGTGGAATTCAGACCGATGGTCGGGCCGCCTCGGCACGGACTGTACGGTCACGGCCCGCCCGCTCACGGATGGGAATCATGACTGACCCGACCTCCGTCTCACCCGACCAGATCCGACACGTCGAGACCCCCGCCGGGCCGGTGGTCGGCAAGGTCCAGGACGGGGTCGTGCGGGTGCTCGGTGTCCCGTACGCCACGGCGGAGCGCTTCGCCCCGCCCGAACCCGTGGCGCCGTTCACGGAACCGTTCCACGCCACCCGGCCCGCGCCGGCCTCGCCGCAGCTGACCTCGCATGTGGTGTCCGCGGCCGTGGACGGCGTCTCCGTAGGCGTCCACGACGAGGACTGCCAGCGGCTCTCGGTGACCCTTCCGGCGGACATGGCCGAGGACGAGCGGCTCCCGGTCATGGTGTGGATCCACGGCGGCTCCTATGTCACGGGCGCCGGTGACATGGAGATCTTCGACCCGACCCGGCTCGTCACGGAACAGCGCGTCATCGTCGTCTCGGTCACCTACCGGCTGGGTGTGCTCGGCTACCTCCGGGTCGGCGAGAACGTTCCGGCCAACCTCGGCCTGTTGGACCAGGTCGCGGCGCTGCGGTGGGTGCGCGCCAACATCGAGGCCTTCGGGGGAGATCCCGAACAGGTCACCCTCTTCGGCCAGTCGGCGGGCGGCGACGCGGTCGCGCACCTGTTGATCAGCCGGGGTACCGAGGGCCTCATCCGGCGCGCGATCATCCAGAGCGCACCGCTGGGCATCGTGACCCGGCGCGCCCGCATGTCCGAGGCGATGGGCCGTGCCGTGGGAAGGCCGGACCCCGCCGCCCCCGCCAAAGAGATCGTCGCCCTGCAACGCCGGGCGAGCGAGGCCGCCAAACCGTTCGGGCTCCGCAGCGCGATGCCGTTCGGTACCCAGTACGGGCACGCGCCGCTGCCGCCCGAAGTCCACCGTGAACGGGCCTGGCGCGGCATGGCTCCGAAGGTCGACGTGCTCATCGGCGCGACCAGCGAGGAGACCGGACTCTTCGCCGAGTTCCTCTCGCCGGTCCAGAAGATCTCCGGGCTCCCGCTCGTGGGCCCCGCGCTCCGCCGGTTCCTGGTGTGGGCCACCACCTACCGCATCTACACCGGCCCCGTGAAGCGGTTCGTTCGGGGATACCGGAAGGGCGGGGGCAGGGCCACCCGGTACACGGTCACCTGGAAACCTGAGGGCAGTCCGTTCGGGGCCGCGCACATCATCGACATCCCGCTCCTGCTCGGAAACCGGGGCGCCTGGGAACACACCAAGATCGTCGGCCGGAGTACCTGGGAGGACATCGACCGGCGCGGCCGCGCGGTGCGCCGCCTGTGGGCGGACTTCGCCCGGACCGGCTCCGTCGCCCCGGACGTGGCCGGTGCGGCGTCCGACAGCGTGACCGTGCACCGCTCCTGAGGGAGCGCTCCGGGCCGCCCTTGGCACGTTGGTAGCTGGTTCAGGGGTTCGGCGGTTTCTGGCCGCGGGTGCACAGGAACGGGAAGAACCAGATGCGCATCCGGGGGTCGAGCATGAGCTCGTGGAAGCGCCTCAGTTCGTCGCCGGTGAAACCCTGGGCGCGCAGCGGTGCGTCGATCTGGCTGAGGTAAACGCTGTACAGCAGGCACCCGGTCGAGCCTCCGTAGGCGGTACTCGTGTGGCCCATGGTGTCGACGTTGGTGAGACCGGCCGCGATCATCTCGGAGTCGACACGGTGTCCCCAGGCGTAGTCCTGCCCGGCCGGTCGCGCGACCTGGTCGATACCGGTCGAGACGACCCGGTGGAACAGTTCCGCGTCAGCGGGTGAGGGGGCCGAGACCGGGTCCGTCGGCGGCCGGGTGAAGTCGCCGACGACGAGCCAGCCGCCGGGGGCGAGCGCGTCGACGAGCTCCGCGAGGATGTCGCGGCGGCGCTTGAGGTGCATCAGCAGCAGGCGGGTGTGGATGACGTCGAAGGGGCCGCTCTCCGGCAGGCCCTCGTTGACGTCGTGCCGGTGTACCCGCACCGCGTCGGGAGCGTGCAGGTGTGTGAGGTCGATGTCGACGGCGTGCACCTCGCCGCTGGGGCCGGTGCGCTCGGCGATCCAGCGCGCCATGGATCCGTTGCCCGAACCGAGGTCGAGGCAGCGCTGGCCCTCGCGCGCGGCCACGGTCTCGATGAATCCCCCGCTCAGGCCGTCGAGCAGTGCCGAGAGATGGGTGAGCTGCTTCTCTCCGAGGTCGGTGCCGGAGTCGAGCAGGTATTCGGTGGCCATCGGTTCCCCCGTTGGTGGTCCGGTTCGGTGTCGGGACCATCGTGCGTGCCGGGGCTTGCATGCAGCTTTCGTGGCGGGGTGAGGCCTCAGTGCGTGAGGAGGCGGGCCCGCACGTCGTCCGCCGCGGGCACACCGATGCGCTCGAGGATGTCCACCGCGCGGCGCCAGTGCGAACGGGCCCTGACGCGGTCCCCGAGGTCGTGGTGCACGTCGCCGATGCCCGTGTGGGCGTTGGCGTTGCAGTACTGGATGCCGCCGCTCTCGGCCTCGGCCAGGGCGTTGTGGTGGTGGGCGAGCGCCTCGTCGGGTGAGCCGTCGAGCCGGTACAGCTCACCGAGGGTGTTGTACGCGCTCGGTGAGATGAGGCGCTCGTTGGTGCTGGCCGCGACGGTGACGCAGTGCTCGGCGCAGGCGAAGGCCTCCTCGCGCCGACCGAGCTGCCAGTAGACGTGGGCGAGCGGGTGCACCCACGCCTCGATGAACCGGTTTCCGGTGTCCTGGGCCGTGGAGCGCGCGAACTCGAGATGGTGCAGCGCGCGCTCGGGCAGGTCGAGAGCCCTGTACACCCAACCGATGATCGCCTCGGCATCGATGCGCCGCCCCGGGGCATCGTCCCGGGAGAGGTCGAGTGCCTCGGTGAGGTGTTCCAGCGCGGCCTCGTTCTTGCCGAGCAAGTGGAGGAGGTGACCCAGGTAGGCGTGCGCAGGTACGAGCGAGGCCCTGCCCTCCTCCCCGAGCCCGGCGGAGCTGACCAGTACCTGGTGCAGGTGGTCGTACGCCTCGCGGAAGCGTCCCAAGTAGGCGCACATGACACCGAGCTGGATCTGCTGCAGGCGCTGTTCCCGCTCCAGGCCCGCCCGCTGGAAGCTGTCGTGGGCGCGGCGCATGTACTCCATGGCTTCGTCGAGCCTGCCGAGGCGCCGGTACACCGAACCCACGCAGCGGTTCCCCGTGGCCTCGATGACGGGGTCGCCCAGGCGGTGCGCCGCATCGAGGCCGATGCCGTACACCGTGAGCGCCTCGTCGTGGTGGCCCCGGAGGCTGAGGTGGCGGCGCAGCGCGGAGGCCAGGCCGGTCACGGTGCGCCAGTCGCCGATCCGTGCGGCCTGCTCGGTCGCCCGCACCAGGTTGGCCCGTTCTGCCTCCAACCACTGCGCGGCCTCCGTGCCGCTGGAGAACCGGGTCGCGCCCCCGGCCCGCGGGAGCGGTACGCCGACCGGCGGGGCGGCCCGGCCGTGCGCGGCCTCCGTCGCGACCGGCACGGTACTCAGATAGTGCTCGAACAGTCCGTTCACGGCGGAGTCCCGGTCGGCCTCCGTGTCCTGTGCCCGGCCCAGGTCGCAGGCGTGGGCGCGCAGCAGGTCGTGCATCCGGTAGCGGCCCCCGGCACCCTCTTCGATCAGGTGGGCGCGCGACAGCGCGCGCAGTACCGCCCTGGTCGTGGCGGCGTTCTCTCCGGTCAGCGCCGCGGCCGCCGCCACGTCGATGTCGTGGCCCGGGAACGAGCCGAGCAGGCGGAAGGCGCGGGCGGAGCCGGGGGAGAGCTGTTGGTAGGACCAGGAGAGGACCGAACGCACCGAAGCGGTCGGGTCGCCCCCGGCGTCGAGGACGTCCAAGGCGTGCTGCTCGTCGGCGAGTTCGGCGGCCAGTTCGCCGATCCCGTGCCGCGGACTCGCGTTGACCAGCTCAGCGGCCACGCGCAGCGCCAGCGGCAGTCGGGCGCACCGTTCGACCAGGTCGGCCACGGCACGGGGCTCGTGGTCCACCCGCGCCCCGATCAGCCCGCGCAGCAGGTCCACCGCCTCGGCGGACGGGAGGCGGTCGAGGGGGATCCGCCGTGCGCCCTCGCGGGCCACCAGCCCGGTGAGCGCGTCGCGGCTGGTGACCAGGACCAGGACGGACGGGCTTCCCGGAAGCAGCGACCGGACCTGCTCGGCCGTGCGCGCGTTGTCCAGCAGGAGCAGGATCCGCCGCCCTGCGACGAGGGTGCGGAACCGGGCTGCCCGCTCGTCGATCCCGCTGGGGATCGCCGCGCCGTCGACACCCAGCTCGCGAAGGAACCCGGCCAGCGCGTACTCCGGCTCCATGGGCGCCTGCGGCCCGAAGCCGCGCAGGTCCACGTACAGCTGCCCGTCGGGGAAGCGGTCGCGCACCCGGTGCGCCCAGCGCAGCGCCAACGCGGTCTTGCCCACGCCTCCGCTGCCGGCGATCACCGACACCGGCGCGGTCGGATCCTGGTCCAGAACGCCGTCCAAGACGCCCAGCTCCCCCTCCCTGCCGGTGAACCCGTGTGCGTCGTGCGGGAGCTGGGCCGGTGGCATCGCGCCCGGATGCGTGTGTTCGGCGTCCACGGCCCGGCCGGTGAGGACACACTGTTCGATGTGGCGCAGCTCCGGGCCGGGTTCCTGGCCGAGCGCGTCCACGAGCGCGCGCCGCACGGTGTGGTAGACGGCGAGCGCCCGGCCCGGCTGTCCGGAGCGGTGGAAGGCGACCATCAGCAACCCGTGCAGGTGTTCGTGCAGCGGGTTCTGGCGTACCTGTTCCACGAGCTCCCCGAGCACCGCGCTGTGCCGCCCGAGGGCCAGCTCCGCCGAGTAGAGCTCGTCGATCCCTGCCACGCGCCGTTCCTCGAGGCAGCGGGCCCGGTTCTCCAACAGGGCGGTGTCCGTGCCCTCGAACGGGCGCCCCCGCCACAGGTCCAGGCCCGCGCGGATCCGTTCGGCAGCGCGTCGGGGGTCCGTCGCGCGCACGGCCGCTCCCTCGTCGAGCAGCGACTCGAAGCGCTCCGCGTCCAGCTCGCCGGGGTACACGACGAGGCGGTAACCGCCGGGTTCGGATCGCAACCGCTCCGGCTCCGACAGCAGCCGCCGCAACCGGTGCACGTGCAGGTGCAGTCGGGAGGCCGCGCGTTCGTCGCGCGCCCCGCCCCACATCGCCTCGGACAGCACTTCCGCGGGTACCGGCGTGTTGGCGTGGGTCAGCAGCACACCGAAGAGCACGCGCTGGAGACGCCCCGCCATCGTCACCTCGTGACCGTCGTGCCGGATCCTCATCCGGCCGAAGACCTCGAACTCCATGCGGTTCCACCTCAGAGCCAGTATGCCCAGTTCAAGCCTAGATGAAGGGCACAACGGCGCAGACGGTCACCACACCGAGAATCAACGCCTGCACACGGTAGTTCCGGTACCACGGTGTCCCTGCCAGCTCCTCGGAGTCCTTCCGCCAGGTCGCCCTGCTCCAGGTGATGTCGGCGACCTTGGCCGGATCCGGCGCCTCGGTCGACAGGGAGATCACCACGAAGACGACCAGGCTCAGCAGGAACATGATCCCGGTCGCGTACAGGAACTGGATGTCGAAGAGTTCGAAGACCTCGCCGAGGAAGAACGCGAGCAGTCCGAACGGGACGATCGCCAGTGTCCACACCCCCGCCGGCGTCGAAGCGCGCCGCCAGAACAGCCCGCCGAGGAGCACCACCACCAGCGGCATCGTCACGTATCCGAGGAACGATTGGAAGTAGGCCACGATGCCGGTGAAGGTGGTGATCACCGGCGCCCACAGGGCGGCAGCCAGCATGAACACACCCACCAGCAACCGGCCGATGGTGAGCAGCTGCCGCTCGGTGAACTGCCGCCGGCGGGTCTTGACGAAGTCGTTGACCACCAGGCTGGCCGCACCGTTGAGCACCGAGTCGAGCGTGGACATCAGCGCGAAGATGAGCGCGGCGACGATCACCCCTCGGATCCCGACCGGCACGTACTCGAACACGAGCGCGGGCCACACCATGTCGCTGTCGGGCATCTCGTCGGGGCTGTAGATGCCCCGGCCGAGGACACCGGGGAAGATGAGGAAGACCAGCACCGGAAGCTGGAGGGCCCCGGCGAAGAGGGCGCCCCACCGTCCGTGGTCGATGTTCTTGGCCGCCAGGACCCTCTGGACCACGATGTGGTTGGTCACCCACACGTAGAACGACAGCCAGAGCGCCCCGGTGAAGATGCCCGGCCAGGGCAGGAAGTCGTCGCCTGGTGGCGGGGCCACGGTGAACCCGTCCTCGGGTGCCAGCTCGGGCAGGGCCGACCAGTTGAAGTCGAACTCGGCGAAGACGACGACGAAGAGCGCGGCGCCGGCGGCGAAGAGCACCACGCCCTGGATGGTGTCGGTGATCATCACCGACTTCAATCCGCCGACCAGCACGTAACCGCCGCCGAGCAGGGCGATCGTCGCGATGTGCACACCGAGCGGGACTTCGGGGAACAGCAGCGACAGGACCAGTGATCCCGCGAACATCGCGCCCGCGCTGTCGAGCAGCATGGCGGTGACGACAGTGAACCCGGAGAAGGCGTAGCGCGCCCGGCGGTCGTAGCGCCGTTCGAGGAACTCCGGCACCGTGGTGATCTTGGATTGGAGGTAGAAGGGCAGGATCAGCAGGGCGAAGACGAGCAGGACCACCGTGGCCATCCACTCGAAGTTCCACACGGAGATGCCCGTCTCGAACCCGGCACCGGCCAGTCCGAGGTACTGCGTCCCGCCGAACTGGGTCGCGAAGAGGGAGAACCCGACCACAGGCCAGACCATCGTGCGTCCGGCGAGGAAGTAGCTCTCGGTTCCCTCCTGTTTGCGTCCGACCCAGAGGGCGATGCCCACGATCGCCACCACGAAGGCGGCGACGACCACCATGTCCAGGGGAGCGAGCTCGAAATCCGGCACAGCTGCCTCCTAACGGCGGTCCTCGCGCTGATCTTCGCCGCCACTCCGCGGAGCTGGCTGTCCTCCCTGGGCACGGACGACCAGGACCGAACAGTGCGCGTCACGCGCGAGTCGCAGGGACAGGTCTCCCAAGACCCGTCGGTAGCCGGGTGTCCCACCTCGGGCCCCGACGACCAAGAGTCCCGTGCCGAGGTCCGCGGCGGTACGGATCACCGTCGCCTCGATCCGCCGAGCGAGGCGGACCTCGGCCCGGTCGAGTTCGAGCCCGCGGTCCGAGACCTCCGATGTCCGCCGTTCGACGAGCGCTTCACCCTGTTCGCGCAGCCGGTCCACTTGGGCCGGTGTCACGGTCGTGCCGGCCACGATCGGTTCCAGTGACTTGACGTGGACCAGGCTCAGGCTGGAGGCGGTGGCGCGTGCCAGCTCCACCGCGGTGCCGAGGGCCATGTCGGCCTCGGCTGAGCCGTCGTCCGCGACGAGGATGCTGGTGGGTAAGGAGAGCATCGAGGGACCTCCGGTCTTCGACGCGCGGTATCCGTGTGGCTCGCCTACGCCTGGCGACACCCTGGGGCAGACCGCGGCGTGTGCCTCACCCACTGCCCAGCCCCCGGCACGCAGTAACGCAAAGTTCCGATGAACTATCGGTGCCTCGCCGCTGGACCCGCGACCGGTGACGGAGCTTTACCAGGGCAGACTGAGCTGTGCGGGCTCGGGCTCTCCGGGGGGTTCGGGCGTCTTCTCGGCCTCGTTCCGGTGGCTGCCTGGACCGGTCAGACCGTGCCGCCCGGCCGCATCGCGCACCAGGGCGCCGATGCGCTGCCGGTAGGACGCGGGCGCGTAGGAGCCGTTCCCGTACAGCTCCCGGTACAGCGGCAGCAGGTGCGGGTACTCCCTGGTCAGCCAGGACCGGTACCACTCCCGTGCGCCGGGGCGCAGGTGCAGCACGATCGGGGTGAGGCGGCGTGCCCCGGCGGCGGCGATCGCGCCCGCCGTGGCGTCGATCTGCTCTGCGGAGTCCGTGAGCCCCGGCAGGATCGGCGCCATCAGGACCGTGCAGTCCAGCCCCCGGTCGGCGAAGGCGCGGACCACGTCCAGGCGGCTCTGCGGCCGCGGGGTGCCCGGTTCCACGGAGCGCCAGACCCGTTCGTCGACGGAGCCGACCGACACCGCCAGGCCCACGTCGGTCACTCGTGCGGCCTGCTCGATGAGGTCGGTGTCGCGCAGGATCAGCCGCCCCTTGGTGAGGATGGAGAAGGGGTTGGCGGCGTCCCGGAACGCGGCGATGATCTCGCGCATCAGCCGGTAACGGCCCTCGGCCCGCTGGTAGGGGTCGGTGTTGGTGCCCATGGCGACGGGCTCGCCCCGCCAGCCAGGCCGGGCGAGCTCGGCCCGCAGCAGCTCCCCGGCGTTGGTCTTCACCATGATCTTGGTGTCGAAATCGTGACCGGAGTCCAGGTCCAGGTACTCGTGGGTGCGGCGCGCGAAGCAGTACACGCAAGCGTGCCCGCACCCCCGGTAGGGATTCAGGGTCCAGCGGAACATGGGATCGTCCCCGCCGACCCGGTTGATGATCGAGCGGGCCCGGATCTCCACGGCGACCGCGTCCCCGTCGTCCCCGGCCTCGATCGGCCCCGCCCCGGGCGCGGCCAGCCCGGCCCGGCCGGTGCCCCGGGCCGGGGCGGGTGCCAGCCGGGCGATGTCGAACAGCGTGTCCTCGTCCCGGTCCTCTCTCAGGTTCTCCCAGCGCATGACTGGTATTCGAACATATTTTCGAAGTTCTGTCCAGTGCGGTTCACCCGGAGCTCGGCTTGCGGCCGCGGGTGTACACGAGCGGGAAGAACCAGACGCGCATCCCGGGGTCGCGCATGAGTTCGTGGAAGCGCTCCAGTTCGCCGTCGGTCATGCCGACCGCGCGCATCCGGGCATCCATCTGCCGTACGTAGTTGCTGAGCAGTAGGCAGCCGGTCGTGCCGCCGTAGGCGGTGCGCGCGAACTCCATGGTGTCGATGCCGGTCAGTCCGAGTGCGGTCATCTCGGCGTCGACCTCCGGTCCCCACTCGAAACTCTGTCCGGCGGGGCGGATGACCTTCTCACTGCCGGTGTCGATGACTTTCCGGAACAGCTCCGCGTCGGCGGGGCAGGGCGCCGCGACGGCGTCGGTGCGCGGCTGGCTGATCTCCCCGACGACGAGCCACCCGCCCGGGGCGAGCGCGTCGGCGAGATCGGCGAGGATCTCCCTGCGTCGCTTGAGGTGCATCAGGAGGAGCCGGGCGTGGATCACGTCGAACGGCCCTTCGGCGGGCAGGCCGTCGTTGAGGTCGTGGCGGTGGATCCGGGCGCCTGGGGGAACGTCGACGTGGGTGGTTTCGAGGTCGGAGGCGTGTACCTCGCCGCTCGGTCCGGTGCGCTCGGCGAGCCAGCGCGCGACCGAACCGCTTCCCGTTCCGAGGTCGAGGCAGCGCTGGCCCTCGCCGGCGGTCACGTCGCCGACGAACCCGCGCGTCACGTGGTCGAACAGCTCCTGCAGATAGTGGAGCTGACGCGCGCCTAGATCGGTGGCGGAGTCGAATGCGTATTCGGTGGCCATGGCCGGTCCCTTCGGTCCCCTCGTCGTCGGCACCATCGTGCGCGTCCGACCTTGCGCCCGACTTTCATCAGGCTTCGCGCCGGTGGAAGACCAGGGCGGCCGACCCTCCGGCCGCCGCGAGCCACGCGCACAGGACCAGGCCACCGGTCCAGGGCGTGAGCACGGGGTCGGCATCGGTCAGGTAGAGCAGCCGACCGGCGCGGTCGGGGAGCCAGCGCGCGTGCTCGGTCATCCCCGCCAGCAGCGGCGAGACGATGAGGAGCAGGCCCAGCAGGAACACCAGCGGGGGCAGCGGCGAGCGCGCCACCACGGTGAGCAGGTGGGCCATCAGGGCGAGGAACGCCAGGTAGGCCGCCATTCCCGCCAGCGGCCAGGCGGAGGCCCCCGAGAGGACCTCCGCTCCGCTCAGGGCGAGCGATGCGCCGGCCAGGCCCGCGGCCACGGCGCCCGCACCCATGACGGCCGAGGCCAGGAGACAGGCGGCGGTCTTGGCCGTCAACAGGCGCCCCCGGCGCGGGGCGGCGGTCAGGGTCGTGCGGACCTGGCCGCCCGCGTACTCGCTGGCCGTAGCCAGGATCCCCAGGAGGACGGCGCCGACTTGGAGGTACGGCATCGCCTGGACGACGGCGGACTCGGCGTCCGGTGGGGCGTTCTCCGCGGTGGCCAGCAGGGCGGTTAAGCCCGCCGCAGCGGCGACGGTCCCCAGCACGGCGGCGCGGACCGCCGGCAGTGTCCGGAGCTTGAGCACCTCGGCGCTGACCATGTCTGTCGGGCGGCCGCTCATGCGTCCCTCCGCTGTAGGACGAGGGCGGCCGCGGCCAGGAGACCGGCGGCCCACGCCGCCATGACCAGTCCTCCGGCCAACGGATCGAGCAGCAGGTCGAAGGCGGCGAAGGAGTCCGGGTCGTCTCCCAGGAAGAGGGCGGTCCCTGCGAGGTCGGGCAGGTACCGGGCCGCGGACGTGACGTTGCTGAGGAGCATGGAGAACGACACGAGCGAGCTGTTGGTGACCAGCACGATGATCGGGATGGTCCCGCTGCGGGTCAGGACGGTCAGGGCCATGGCGATGAGCGCGGTCAGCGTCCAGAAGATCAGGGCGCCGAGGGCGCGGCCCACGACGTCTCCCGGTGTGTTGGTCTCCGTCCCCGCGTCACCGATGACGGTCCGTGCCAGGGCCAGGCTGGTCGGGAGCGTCACCGCGGTGGAGGCCGAGACCAGCAGGACGGTGACCAGGGCCTTGGCCCCGAGAACACGCAGACGGCCCGGGGCCGCCGTGAGGGTCGCAGTGATCTGCCGGCTCCCCGCCCGCGTCGTCACGGTTGGCGGTGTACTCGCTGCTGACCACGACCACACCGAGGACCACCGCCCCCACCGTGCCCAGGGGGACGGCCGCGAACGCCGCCTCCACCGGAGAGGTGTGCGCGATCAGTTCGAGTCGGCCCGATTCCACCGCGTTGCGGACGTTGAACGCGTTCAACAGGGTGATCGCGGGCGCGCCGAGCACCGCGACGGCCAGCCCGACCCACACGGCGGGCAGCGTGGCGGCCTTGTGCGCCTCCGCGGCGACCAAACGGACGAGGCTCATCGCCGGCCTCCACCGGTCAGGTCGAAGAAGGCGTGCTCCAGACTCGGGTAGCCCGAGGTCACGTCCGAAAGCGGCCCCGAGGCGACGATCCGGCCACCGGAGATCACCACGAGGTCGTCGGCGATCTCGGCGACCTCGCCCATCAGGTGATTCGACAGCAGCACCGTCCCCCCGGCCCCGGCATGGGCGCGCAACAGGCCGCGGATCCACCGGATGCCCTCGGGGTCCAACCCGTTCACCGGTTCGTCCAGCACCAGGGCGTCCGGCTCGCCGAGCAGCGCGGCGGCCAGGCCGAGTCGCTGTCCCATCCCCAGGGAGTACCGGCCCACCCGGCTCCGGGCCGCGTCGGCCAGCCCGACCAGTTCGAGCACCTCGCCGACCCTCCCGCGCGGGATGCCGTTGGTGCGGGCCACCCAGGACAGGTGGTCGCGCGCGGTACGGGAACGGTGCGCGCCCGACCCGTCGAGCATCGACCCCACCACGCGCAGGGGCGAGCGCAGACTCCGGTAAGGGCGGCCACCGACCAGCGCCCTGCCACTGGTGGCGCTGTCCAGACCCAGCAGGACCCGCAGGGTTGAAGACTTCCCGGCGCCGTTGGGCCCCAGGAAGCCGGTGACCCGCCCGGGCTCGGCGCGGAAGCTCACATCGGAGAGGATGGCACGCGAACCGCGCCGTTTGACCAGGTGTTCGATCGACAGCATGCCCGTCATGCAAACAGTGCCGACCCCTGCCGGGGATCGGCCCGAGGACCGGACCTGGCCGTCGGCCTGCGACCGGGGACTCTCGGACCCTGGTCCGATGCCGACGGCGCGGCGGATCTCTAGCATGGGGACGATGGAGACCCGCAGACCCACCCGGAGCACGCGCCTGTGACTCATCCCGGTCTTGGTGCTGGGCGCCTTCGCGGTGCTGTCCGGAACCACCGGCACCGACCCGGCCAGCGGGATCACCCTGGCAGCGGCAGCAGTGGTCGCGGCCGCCGCCACCGCGCTCACCGTCTGGACGGTGCTGCGCGCACGGCGCCAGCGCGAGGACTACGAAGGGCGGCTGGCCGCCTGGGCTGGAGAGCGGGCCGTACACGCCGAACGGCTCCGGATCGCCCGTGACCTGCACGACCTCGTCTCACACGGACTCGGGACCGTCACCGTGCGCGCCGCCGCCGCGTCCAGGGCGACCGGCCCAGAGAGCGCGGACGAACGGACCGACGCACTCGCCGACATCGAGGACGTCAGCCGCAGGACCACCACGGAGCTGCGGCGCATGCTCACCCTGCTCCGGTCACCCGACCGCGAGGCGGCCCCGGTCCGCCCCGCGGAGACACTGGAATCCCTCCCCGAGATCACCCGGGCCGCACAGGACCGGGGCCTCACGGTGACCCTCGACCTGCCCGACCTGGGCGAGGTGTCATCCGGCGTGCAGCTCGCGCTCTGCGCCGTCGTCCGCGAGGGCCTGGACAACACCGCCCGCCACGCCGGACCCGTACCCGTCCGCGTACGCCTGCACCGAGAGGACCGGTCCATCCGGGCCACAGTGGACGACGGCGGTCCGACCGACGGCTGGGAGCCCCGACCGGGCGCCGGTTACGGGCTGATCGGACTGGGCGAACGCGTCCGCGCCCTCGGCGGAACCCTCGACACCGGCGCCGCGGACCCCGGGTTCCGGCTCACCGCACGGATCCCGGACCGGGAGGGGGCATGACGGCCACCGAAGACCCCGGCGTGCGCGTCCTCGTGGCCGACGACCAGCCCTTGCTGCGGCACAGCCTGACCCTGCTCATCGACGCCGCCCCCGGAACCGCCGTGGTCGGCCAAGCGGACACCGGCCGCGAGGCCGTCGCCCTCAGCCGGGAACTCGCCCCCGACGTCGTACTCATGGACATCCGCATGCCCGGCGGCGACGGGATCGAGGCGACCCGGTCCATCACCGCCGACCCGCGCCTGCACCGCACCCGCGTGCTCGTCCTGAGCATGTTCGAGCTGGACGAGTACGTCCACGCCGCCCTGCGCGCCGGGGCCAGCGGCTTCCTCCTCAAAGACGCCCACCCCGACCACCTGGTCGACGCCATCCGCCGCACCCACACCGGCGAGTCCCTGCTGGCCCCCAGCATCCTGACCCGCGTGGTCGAGCACTTCCTCCACCGCCCCGCGAACGCCCCCGTGCAGGGGCTCGACGGGCTCACCGAACGGGAAACCGAAGTCCTCGCCCTGGTCGCCCGCGGCCTGTCCAACACCGAGATCGCCGACGCGCTCACCATCTCCGTCAAGACGGTCAAGACCCACGTCGGCAACCTGCTCGCCAAACTCGCCGCCCGCGACCGAGCCCAGCTGGTCATCGCGGCCTACGACAGCGGCCTGGTCACCCCGCCCTGACCCGGAGCCGGTCGGTCCGGGCCAGTGAGGCCGTGCCTTCCCCCGTAGGCGGCGATCGGCGGCGCGATCCAACCCTCGGTCAGCTCCGGGGCCGGGCGGTGCACTTCCACGGCCAGGGGACGGCACACCTCGATCGGATCGCGGGCGCCCGGCCCCCACAACGGGACCGAGAGGTCCCCGCCGGGGCAGGTCGACACGGCGCACAGCAGGTCCTGTTCGGCGAAGAACTCGAAGAAGTCGCCCGGCCGTGCGGGTGAGGCCTTCATGAAGTACTGGTCGTCGCCGTTGAGGCCGGTGCACTGGAAGACGTTGAGCACGTCGTGCACGTCGAACTCGGTCAGCCCGTAGGGCAGTACCGCGCGGGTGAGGTTGGAGTGGCAGTGCACGTCGACGTCTTCGCCGGTGAGCATGCGGTTGACGTAGGGATCGCAGCGGGACCCGAGCAGGTCGTGCACGCGGCCGCCCTCGGCGTCCTCGCCGTACCAGTCCAGGGTGTCGTTGGTGATGGTCGCCAGGGGACGCAGGTACGGCAGGGTCGACCACAGGCGGTCGTGGCGGGTCACGTGCGCGCTCTGCAGCTGGCGCGTGCGCGCCGCCCACAGGCGCTCGCGCGGGTTGTGCCGGTTCCAGAGGTTGAGGTCTCCCACCTGGGCGCCCTCGGGGGTGGAGATGCGGCACAGGTGTCCGGCGGGCACCTCCCAGGCCCGGCCGGACCGGATCGGCAGCACGAAGCGCTCCACGAGATCACGGCCTTCGGTGTGCTCGGCCAGCCGGTCGTAGAAGGCCGTGTCGACGCTGAGGGCACTGCCCTCGCCTGCTTGGTAGGCGGCCTCGGGTGAACCCAAGGGTCTCCTCGCTTTCCGTCGGGGTACGGCGCAACTCGGGGATCTGGCGCCGCGGTCAGCGCAGGTATACCCGTGTGGGGTCGATCGTGTCCCTGAGCAGGCCCAGTTCCCCGCGGCTGGGCGGCTCGGTCACCGCGACCTCCTCGGCGACCCTGAGCGGCCAACCGGTGGCGGCCACGACGTCGGCCACCCGGATCCCCGGGTGTACCGCGCTCAGCTGGAGTTCCCCGTCCTCGGCGGCGGTGAGCAGCCCGAGTTCGGTGACCACCGTGGTCACGCCGCCGCCCTTAGTACGCACTCGGGGGGCCGCTCGGCGGGCGCGGGCGGGGGAGGGGCTGGTGCAGAAGTCGAGCTCCCCGACCAGGGAGGAGGGGTTGTGGCCGCGCACGACCACGAACACCTCCCGTGCGTTGGCCATGACCTCCGCGGCGCCGCCCGGGCCGGGCAGGCGTACGTCGGGTCTCGCGTAGTCGCCGATCACTGAGGTGTTGAGACTGCCCCAGCGGTCCATCTGCGCGGCCCCGAGGAACCCCACGTCGATGCGGCCGCCCTGCAGCACGTAGCCGAAGAGGCTCTTCATGTCCAGGATGCACTCGGCTCCCGTGGCGAGGGGTGCGTCGCCGACGGTCTGCGGCAGCCGGGGAGGGTGCGCGCCGCACACCCCCGACTCGTACACCTGCTCCAGCCCGGGGTCGGTGGTGGCCTGCGCCAGGGCCACGGCGAGCGTGGGCAGGCCGATTCCGGCGAACACGCGCCGCCGGCCGCGCAGGCAGCGGGCGCTGAGCACGGTGATGAGTTCGCTGGGGGTGTGCTCGACGTGCGTGGTCTCCTCGGTCGCCGTCACAGGGTGCTCCCGTAGTTGACCGGAGCCGACATCGCGGGCTCCGGGGTCAGTGGGTCGAAGAAGCCCGGTCCGAGCTTGTCCACGTAGGCAGCGTGGTCGGGGAGGTCGTACACCCACTCCCGCAGCCACGCCGCCAGCTGTTCGGGGTCGCGGCTGATGGACGGCCAGGACCGGTAGAAGGCGTTGTCGCGGTCGTAGTGGCCCTGCACGAACGACGGGTAAGCGCCGCGTGGGCACTCGACCACGGCGTCGACCGCGAGTGCGGGGATCAGGGTGCGGTTGGGGTCGGAGCGCACCACGGACGCGTCCACGACCTCCTCGACCACCACGATCGTCCGGTCCGCGGCGAAGGCGGCCTCCTGCTGGGGGCCGAGGATGCCCCAGGCCTGAGTGTTGCCGGAGCGGTCGGCGCGCTGGGCGTGCACGATCGTGACGTCCGGCCGGAGGGGCGGCACCGCGTAGATCTCCTCGGTCCCGCCGTCGGCGGCGGGGAAGGGCGAGGTCACCGTGCGGATGCTCGGGTTGTGGGCGGGCAGGTCACCGCCGGCGTAGGAGCTCAGGGGATAGAAGGGCAGGTTTGACGCGCCGGCGATGTAGCGGCCCAAGAGGCCGTAGTGGCTGTACTCCTCGACCGCCAGGGGTTCGGGGTCGTGGTGTTCCACGCGCCGCCGGATGGCGTGCAGCGACCCGACGGAGCTGTTCCCGGTGAAGCCGAAGACCATCGCGTCGGCCGTGCCCGCGGCGACCAACTGGTCGAAGACGATGTCGGGTGTCATCCGCACGAGGGTCAGGCCGCGGCGCTGCTGGCGGATCAGCTCGTGGCCCGCGGCGACCGGGATCAGGTGGGTGAAGCCCTCCAGCGCCACCGTGTCGCCGTCCCGGACGAGCGCGGACACGGCCTCGCGCATCGAGGTCAGCTTCGACTCCGCCACCGGCCTCACCTCTCCTCCCAAGCCTGCGAATCTCCCGGGCCTGAGAACTTCCTCCCAGTTCCGTACTCCGAGGTAACGGTGACACAGGCCACTGAATGTGGTCCAATACTGAATTCGCTGAGCACTGAGACCGAAAACGTATGAACGGACCGCCATGGAATTCCGGCACGTGAACGGGTTCGTCGCGGTCGCGGAGGAACTGCACTTCGGGCGGGCCGCGGTCCGCCTGAACATGGCCCAGCCGCCGTTGAGTCAGCAGATCCGCAGGCTGGAGAAGGATCTCGGGGTGCGCCTGTTCGACCGGAACACGCGCTCGGTGCGGTTGACGCCCGCGGGGGAGCGGTTCCTGCCCCACGCGCGCCAACTCCTCGCCCAGACCGACCTGGCCCGCAGGGCCGCCGTCGCCGGGGCGAGCGGCGAGGTCGGCCGGGTGAGCATCGGTTTCGCGGGCGCCAGCAGCCACGAGGCGATCCCCACCCTGACCAAGGCCGTGCGCGCGCAGTGCCCCGGTATCGAGCTGCGGCTGCGGGGCCAGACCTACGCCGGGGTGGCCCTCACCCAGGTCGCCGAGCGCGAACTGGACATCGGTTTCGTGCGGCTCCCGGTCCGGTGGGAGGGCGTGCAAACGCGTGTGATCCAGTACGAGCGACTGGTCGCGGCGCTGCCCTCGGACCATCCCCTCGCCGGTGAGGACACGGTGGATGTCGCCGACCTGGCGGAGGAACCCTTCGTGGCCTTTCCCGGCACGGCAGGGTCGAGTGTCCGGGAGAACATGGTCCGCATCGCCCTCGACGCGGGTTTCACGCCCCGCATCGTGCAGGAGGCCCCGGACTCCAACACCATCCTCGACCTGGTGGCGGCCGGTGTCGGTGTCACCATCACGGTGTCGTCGGTTCAGCACATCCGCTTCGCCGGCATGGTCTACCGGGAGCTGCGCGGCGACGTTCCGGCCATTGCCTCCGCTCTGGCCTGGCGGGAGGACAACGCCTCGCCCGCGCTGGCCACGGTCCTGCGCGTCGCCGAGAAGGCGCTCCCCACACCGTCGAGCACTGAAGTGCGCGGCCTGGAGCCCCGGCGCGGGCGCGACTGATATCCCGCCCGTCTCACTGAGGTAAATACTCGGTATTGGACGCTCTCAGGCCCGGGCTGGCACCGTGTAGCGGGATCAGTGAATGTGACGCAGGTCATGTTCAACGGACGCGTTTCGCGGCCTGCGGGGCGCGGTCCTGATCGAGCGGGTTCCGCCCGCACCGCCACGGATCGACCAGCGCCGAGGGAAGAGCATGCTCAAGCGACTGTCCGCGACCAGCAGCGCCGCCGTCGCTGTGCTGACCCTCGCCGCCTGTGGGATCGGCAGCGGCCAGGGGACACAGGGCATGCTGGTCTGGACCACGTACGGGACCGGCACCTCCACCTACGCCGATGTCGCCGCGGTCGCCGAGGCCGTCACCACCGCGGGCGGCCCCGACATCCGGGTGGTCACCTCCGACACCGCCATCGGCCGTGTCGCCCCCCTCCGTGAGGGCCAGGCGCAGATGGGGCGCCTGGGAGACGAGTACATCTACGCCTTCGAGGGCGACTACGAGTTCGCCGGGCAGGAGTGGGGTCCACAGGAGATGCGGGTGGTCTGGGGCGCCGTCGCCCCGCACGGGCTGCTCGTCCGCGACGACTCGGGCATCGACGACTTCGAGGACCTGGAGGGGACCGATTTCCCCCGGATCACGGCCAATCCCTCGGTCAACAACAAGCTGGACGCCTTCCTGGCCTACGGGGGCCTCACCCGCGACGACGTGAACGAGGTCGAGGTCGACTACGGGCAGCAGGCCGAGGCGCTGGAGACCGGCATGATCGACGTCCTCTTCCACCAGGTGTACGGGCCCAACCTCTACCAGCTGGAAAGCGTTTTCGACGTGCGGTGGCTGAGTCTGGACGAGAACGCCGACGAACAGGTCGCGGCCCTCGAGGAGATCGCCCCGACCGTCGAGATCGGTGACTTCACCGGCGGCCCCGGCCAGGCGGAGGGGCAGAGCGACACCAGCCTCGTGTACTCGCTGCCGTTCGCCACCTACGCCGACACCGACGAGGACCTCGTGTACGAGACGGTGAGCGCCATCCACGACAACTTCGGCGCCTATGAGAACTCCACCTCCAACACCCACTACTGGGAGTTGACGGCCACCGACTCCGAGCCCAAGGCGGTGCCCTTCCACCCGGGCGCCGTGCGCTTCCTCGAGGAGCAGGACGAGTGGTCCGCCGAGGACGAGGCCCGCAACCAAGAGCTACTCGAACGCGAAGAGCGGTTGCAGGACGGGTGGGAGGCGTTCGCCGACGAGGCGGCCGGGCGCGACACCTTCGAGGTCGCCCGTGAGTGGACCGACTGGAAGGACGAGAACATCCCCGAGTAGGGGCGACCGGCGTGGTGCGCGAGAGGTAGCGCCGCGGGGACGAGAACGCGCTTCGACGGAAAGTGGGACGACGGGTATGAACGGCCGCTGCACAGGACCCTGGAGAACCGTGGTGATGGCCTTCACCGTCCTGGGGGTGCTCCTCACGGTGAACCAGGTGTTCTTCTTGAACCCGTTCGAGATGTCCCTGATGCGCCACCAGTACCTGTACTTCGTCCTCATGCTCTTCCTCCCCCTGGTGTTCCTCCTGTTCCCCGCGCACCCCGGGGACAAGGAGCGGGTTCCCTGGTACGACGCCGTCCTGTTCGGGACCGCGATCGCCGTCACCGGCTACTTCGGCCTCAACACCGAGCAGATGCTCACCTTCGGATGGGACTACTCGGCGCCGCCCGTGGCCGAGCTCTTCAGCTACGCACTCTGGCTGCTGGCCCTCGAGTCGCTGCGGCGCTGCGCGGGGTGGGTCATCACCGCGATCGCCTTCGTGTTCTCGGTCTACCCCGTCTTCGCCGGTGTGGCCCCGGTCGGCCTGCTCCGGGGAGTGGACTACGACCTGCCCGGCGCCGTGCGGATGCACGCCATGGGGACGGAGAGCATCCTGGGGCTCCCCCTGCAGACCGCCGGGTCGATCCTGATCGGGTTCCTGCTGTTCGGGGTGGTGCTGCAGCACACGGGAGGAGCTACCTTCTTCTACCAGGTCGCCCAGGCCCTGTTCGGGGGTGCCCGGGGCGGTTCGGCCAAGGTCTCGGTGGTCAGCTCCGGAGCGCTGGGGATGATGAGCGGCAGCGCGGTCTCCAACGTCCTGACCACCGGGCCCATGACCATCCCCGCGATGCGGCGCGGGGGCTTCAGCAGGCGCTACGCGGCGGGTGTGGAGGCGACCGCCTCCTCCGGCGGTTCGGTGACCCCGCCGATCATGGGGTCGGCCGCCTTCCTCATGGTGTCGTTCGTCGGGGTTCCCTACGGCGAGATCGCCCTGGCCGCAGCGATCCCCGCGTTCCTCTACTTCCTGGGGATCTTCACGCAGGTCGACGCCTACTCGGCGAAGGCCGGGCTCCGCGGCCGGCCCAAGGCGGACCTGCCCCGCGTGGGAAGGGTGCTGCTCGAGGGCTGGCCCTACGTGCTGGCGCTGGTCGCGCTGATCCTACTCCTGGTGTTCCACAGGAACGAGCAGCAGGCGCCGTACTTCGTCATCGCGGCGCTGCTGCTGATCGCCGCACTCAAGCCGACGGACCGCATGACTCTCCGAAAGTTCGGGGACCTGCTCTTCGCGGCGGGCAGGACCATCGCGGAGATCCTCGGCATCATCGCCGGGGTCGGGCTCATCGTCGGCGGCCTGGCCATGACCGGCGTGTCCCTGTCGCTGGCCCGTGAACTCGTCGTCCTGGTCGGCGGCAGCCTCGCCCTGATCCTGATCGCGGGCGCCATCACCTCCTTCGTCCTCGGTATGGGGATGACCATCTCGTCGGTGTACATCCTGTTGGCGATCGTGATGGCGCCGGCGCTGGTCGAACTGGGGGTCGACCCGATCGCGGCGCACCTGTTCGTCATCTACTGGGCCACGGTCTCCTACATCACCCCGCCGGTCGCGCTGGCGTCGTTCGCGGCTGCGGGGATCGCCGGGACCAGACCCATGCAGACCAGCCTCACCGCGATGCGGCTCGGCATGGTCAAGTACGTCATCCCGTTCTGCTTCGCCCTCAACCCCGCCCTGGTCGCCCAGGCGGGTCTGGGCGAGGTCGCGCTCGCCTTCGTCTTCGCCGTCGCTGGGGTCGTGCTCATGGGCTGCGCCTTCGAGGGCTGGATGATCGGGATCAACCGCCGTATGCCCTGGAGCGCCCGAGGGGTGGCGCTCGTGTCCGGGTTCGCCATGCTGGCACCCGACGTCACCGTCAGCCTGGTCGCCCTCGCCGTGTCCGCCGCGGTCATCGCACTGACGTGGTTTTTCACCACCCCGGAGGAGCCCCCAGCGGTAGCTTCCGCGAGCACCACCCCTGGGGGCCCCGACACCGTGACTGCTGCAGCGGGTGTCGACGACCCCGACAGCGCACCGGCTGACGGCAAACGGCCTCAGGATTCTTAGGTCCCCCTGGGGCCGTGCTCCCGTCAGCGGGACGCGTGCCGACCGCGCGTATCAGAGCGGGTACAGCACCGGGTTGGCGGGGCCGTCCGGGAGGTTGCCCGGCTCGGTGCCCGGCATGAGGATGTCCAGCTGGGGCTGTTGGTCCTCGCCGACCTTCGGGGTCACGCGGGTGGCGGAGTCCAGGTAGATCACCGTCATCACGCGCCGGGCGGTGTCGCTCTCGTTCCGGCCGGCGCGGTGGAACGTCCAGCCCAGGTGGAAGCTCACGTCGCCGAGCGCGAAGGGCTCCTGGACGGTCTCGAACCGCTGCCGTCCCAGTTCCTCCTGCAGGAGCCGCTCCGACTCCTCGCTGATGGGCAGGTCCCGGCCGAACGCGAAGCGGTGGCTGCCGCGGGCGAAGGCCAGCGGACCCATCTCGAGCGGCGTCTCCTGCAGCGGGATCCACACGGTGCACACCCGGTCGCTGTCCAGCGGCCAGTAGTACTGGTCGGCGTGCCAGGGCGTGATCTCACCCGAGGGTTCCTTGTACAGGGCCTGGTCCGCGAACAGCCGCACGCCGTCGGTGCCGAGCAGCTCGGCCGCGATGCGCGCCAGCCGCTGCGAGAAGACGATGTCGCGTGCTGCCTGGCTTCCGCGCCACAAATTGCCGACCTGCAAGAACGCTTTCTGCAGTGTCGACCGCTCTTCGAGTGGCACGTCCGAGGTGGTGTTGAACGCGTGGACCTTGTCGGTGATGTCGGGTTCCAGGTGTTCCAGAGTGTCGGGCTCCAGGACACGGGGGAGCCGGATGAAGCCGTCGTGCTGGAAGTCCGCGGCGGCCGTCGGCGGCAGGTCGTAGGCGGTGTGCAGATCGGCTGAGCGCGTCGGCTGCATGCCGGTTCACCTTGCTTTCGTGGTGGTGCTCCGTACGGGATGGGTGGAGTGGTGTCAGTCGTCGAGCCAGGAGGCTTCGAGGCGGAAGGGATGTCAGTCGTACAGGTACAGGTAGGGCTGCCGGGGCACGGTTTCGGCCCCAGCCCGGGCCAGCGTGAGGGCCCCGGCCGCTGAGGAGCTCAAGGGCTCGGTGAACTCGGCGTCCGGCACCTGGCGCAGCACCTCGGCCCGGAACGGGTCCTGCAGTAGCGCGCCGACGTCGAAGAGCCCCCCGCCCCAGGAGAAGCGGCGGGCCAGGCCGGGCGGCGACGCGGCGACCGCCGTCTCGCCCAGGTGTGTTCCGGCCTCGTCCCAGATGCGGAGGGCGACCTGGTCGCCCGCGCGGGCCGCGGCCGCCACGTCCGGGGCGAAGGAGGCCAGCAGAGCCGCGGGCGGGACCTTGCCCATGTAGACGCGGGACTCGAGCTCGGCCACGTCGCCGAAGCGGCCTTCGAGCCGGGTGAGCAGCTCCGGGGAGCCGCCGGGGCGCCCGTCGCGGGACCGGAGCGCGCACCGCAGGCCCCGCTGCCCGACCCAGGCGCCGCTGCCGTCGTCGCCGAGGAGGTACCCCCAGCCGTCGCCCCGTTGCCAGAGCTGCCGGAAGTCGGTTCCCAGGGCGACCGATCCCGTGCCCGCGGCGACGACGACGCCGGAGCGGCCGCCCAACGCCCCGACGTGTGTGGTCAGCGCGTCCGCGGCGACGAGCACGCTGCCGATCCGCGATCCGTTCCGGAGCAGGCGGACGAGTTCGTCGGGGTGCCCGATCAGGTCCGGCAGACCCGTCAGGCCGATCGCCACCCGGGCGAACCGGTGCGCACCGAGCCGGTCGCCCGCTCCCCGCAGCAGCGCGTTCAGCCGCGGCACGAGCCTGGGGACGTCGATACCGCCGCGTGCCCGCGGCAGTGGAGCGTCGTCCAGGACGTGGGCGGAGCGCTCTCCGAGCTCCGCGACGCCACGGATACCGCCCCCGCCTACGTCGACACCGACCAGGGCCGCGCCGGTCATCGCTCCGCCAGGGCCGCGACCGCCCCGCGCACGCTGCCGTGCGCGGACAGCAGCTCGCGCGCGCGGCCGACCGGGGCCCCGGTGAGCAGGCTGACCAGCGCCGGGGGCACCTCGCCCCCTGCCTCCTCCAGCACCGCCTCGCACCGGGGGCGGGCCTCCGCGGACGCCTCGGCGAGCAGGTCCACCGAGCGGGCCCGGAGCTTCGCGTTGGTCGCCACGAGGCCCACCATCAGGTTGGAGTAGGTCCGACCGCCCCGGATCATGAGGGCGGTGGAGAAGGAGTTGAGGAGGACCTTCGTGGCCGTGCCCGCCTTGAGGCGAGTCGACCCGGTCAGCGCCTCCGGTCCAGTGTCGGCCACGACGGGCAGGTCGCACAGTTCGAGCAGGGTGCTCGACGGATTGCAGGTGAGGAGGACGCACAGGGCGCCGCCGCGCCGCGCGGACCGCAGGGCCCCGGCCACGTAGGACGTCGACCCTGACGCCGTGACGCCCACGGCCACGTCCGCCGCCCGCAGGCCCTTGGCGTCCTTTCCGCCCATGGATTCGGAGTCCTCGAAGTCCAGGCCGGGGTCGGTCAGAGCGGGGGAGCCACCGGGGAAGTGGGCGGTGAACAGGTCCGGATCGGCACCGAAGGTCGGGGTGATCTCGGTGGCGTCGAGGACGGCGAGGCGGCCCGACGCGCCGGCGCCGAAGTAGTGCACGCGGCCGCCGTCGCGCAGCCGCTCGTGTGCGGCGTCCACCGCTTCGGCCAGCTGGCCGGACGCGGCCTCCGCGGCGCGGACCCCCCGTCCGTCCTCCGTGTGGAGCAGTTCGAGGACGCCCTTGGTGCTCAGCGTGTCGATGTCGGACGTCAGCGGATTGCGGGTCTCGGTCGGTGGCGGCTGGTGCTCCATGGCCCGTCTTCCGTCCTGGCGTTCCCTTGCCGTCGGCGCAATTAGTTCCGTACAGTACATAAATAATTCGGAAGCGGGCAAGCCCAACGGAAGTACGGCCCAGTGCGGGGATGCCCTGTCCGCGACTCCGGCCGGTTACCTTGGCTTCCCCGGGAACGGCACTCTTCTCATGAGCGGAAGACGCGCCGAGCGGCTGCGAAGTCCCCCCGCCCGGATTCTCCGGGCTCGAGACCGCAGGGAGAGAGCATGTCCATCAGGAGTTGCGGGTGGAGCCCGGTCACCATGGCCGCCGGAGGTGCGGCCGCGGTACTCGTCCTCACCTCGTGCGCCGTCTTGTCCACGAACGACGGTGCTGAGGACACACCGGACGACGTCTCCACCACCATCACCGACGAGCCCGTCACCCTCACGCTCGCCTACACGGACGAGCCGCCCAGCGAGGCACTGGTGGACGGTTTCACCGAACAGCACCCCAACGTCACCATCGAGACTCAGCACACGCAGTTCACGGACTACGTCCGGACCATCACCCTCTCGATGTCCTCCGACGACCCGCCCGACATCGCCCAGTACAACCCGGGTGCCATGCGGTCGCTGATCCCGGCCGGCGAAATCCTCAACCTGGACGACCACGGCGAGGCCTACGGATGGGACGGGGCCTTCCCGGAGACCAGTCTGGAATCCCTGCGCACGAGCGAGAGCGCCACGGAGTACAACACCGGCAGCCTCTACGCCGTCCCCGGCGCACTCTCCATCCTCGGGGTGTTCTACAACCAGGAACTCCTGGAGGAGGCCGGGGTCGAGGAGCCGCCCGAGACCCTGGACGAGTTCGAAGAGGCGATGGAACTCGTGCGCGACGACGGCACCACGCCGCTGAGCCTCGGCGCTCTGGAGGTGGGCGGGGTCCACCTGTGGAACGCACTGCTCAACGGGCTCGGGGACGAGGACGAGTACCGCGACTGGGTGTACGGGGCACCGGACTCCACCATCGAGACCGACGCGGCCGCAACCGCCACCGAGACCCTGGCCCGCTGGGCTGAGGAGGACTACTTCTCCGAGGGCGCCAACGCCACCTCCGACGACGACGCGCTGGCCGACTTCGCCAACGGCGGGAGCGCCTTCCACGTGACCGGCAACTGGGCCGCGTCCCAGATCGCCGAAGAAATGGGTGACGACGCCGGGTTCTTCCTCATGCCCGGCACCGACGACGGCGCCGCGCCGGTGGCCTCCGGCGCCAGCGTCTCCTTTGCCGTCTCCTCCCAGACCGAGCACTACGACGAGGCGGCCGCCTTCCTGGACTACCTGCGCTCGCCCGAGGCCGCGCAGATCCAGTTGGAGACCGGGTTCATGCCCGTGGACCCCGACGCCCCCGCCGAGGGCGACGGCGTGATGGGGGAGATCAACGACGGCTTCTCGGAGGTCATCGACAACGAGGCCCTCGTCCCGTTCCCCGACTTCGCCACACCGGCCATGGGTGACCAGCTGGTCCCGGGCGTCCAAGGGGTCTTGGACGGGACCACCGACGACGAGGAGTTCCTCGGCACGCTCCAGGGGGAGTGGGACTCGCACCATGAGTGAGGGCGCCGTGGCGGACCCGGCCCGGCACCGCGCCCGCAAGCGGCGCGGGCGCGGCCGGGGCCAAGGCGGAGGGCTGAGCGCCTGGCTCTACCTCATGCCGGCGGTGCTCGTCTACGCGGGGTTCGCCATCTACCCGGCGGTGAGCACCCTGCAGTTCTCCTTCCTGAACTGGGACGGGGTGTCGCCGCCGACCGGGGAGGGGCTCGGGAACTACCTGCGGGTGCTGACCGATCCCCTCCTCGGGCGGGCGATCATCAACGGGCTCCTGCTCATCGTCTTCTTCACGTTCATCCCCCTCGTGGTCGGCCTGCTGATGACCGCGCTGATGCTCGGCCGGGTGCGCCGGGGGATGACTTTCTACCGGGTGGTCTTCTTCCTCCCCCAGGTACTTCCGCTGGTGGCGGTCGGTACGACCTGGCGCTGGATGTACAGCGAGCACGGGATGATCAACGAGTTCCTCCGGTCGATCGGCCTGGACCACGTGACCCGCGCGTGGCTGGGCGACCAGAACTTCGCGCTCATCGCCCTGGGGTTCATCGGCACCTGGTGCATGAGCGGTCTGTGCATGATGCTCTTCATGAGCGGCGCGCAGAAAATCGACTCCTCTCTCTACGAGGCCGCCGCCATCGACGGGGCCGGAGCCTTCCGGCGGTTCCTCAGCGTCACCCTGCCCGGGCTGCGCAAAGAAGTCAGCATCGCCAGCGTCATCACCGTCATCGCCGCGCTGGCCAGCTTCGACCTGGTGTTCGTCACGACCAACGGCGGCCCGGCAGGCGCGACCAACGTCCCGGCACTCCTGGTGTACCGGCTGGCCTTCAACGAGGGCCAGATCGGGGCGGCGAGCGCGCTCGCGGTGGTTCTGACCCTGCTCGTCATCGCGCTCGTCAGCACGATCCGGTATTTCGCGCGGGAGGACAGTTGAACCAGAGCACGCCGGGCACCGTCCTGCGCTACGGGCTCCTCAGCCTCCTCGCCGTCCTCATACTCCTGCCGTTCGTCGGGATCGTCCTAGCCGCGCTGCACCCCTCCAACAGCCAGGTCAGCGGAGTCAGCCTGCCGGACCAGTGGTCCTGGGAGAACTTCCAGCTGGCGTGGGAGGCGGGCAACTTCACCGACCTGATGCGGTCCAGCCTCATCATCAGCGTGGGCGTGGTGCCGCTGACCGTCGCCTTCGCCACGATGGCGGGTTTCGCGCTGTCGATCCTGCGGGTGTGGGGCGGCCGCGTGCTGTCGATCGGGTTCGTCCTCGGCCTGACCCTTCCGGTCGAGCTGCTGGTCATCGCGCTCTACTTCAACCTGCGCGAGGTCGGCATGACCAACGACTACCTCGGTGTCATCCTCGCCGAGATCGCCCTGTTCCTGCCCTTCGGCGTCTACTGGATGCAGTCGCACTTCGCGGGTGTGCCCAAGGAACTCGTGGAGGCCGCACGGATGGACGGGGCCCGGAACAGCACGGTGCTGGTGCGGGTCCTGCTGCCGATCTCCTGGCCGGCGATCACCACCCTCACGGTCTTGGTGTTCATGTGGTCCTGGAACCAGTTCCTGTTGGTGCTCGTGATGATGCAGGACCCCGCGATGCGCACCGCCCCCACGGGCCTGGGGCTCTTCGTGGGCCAGTACGGGACCGACATCCCGCTGCTCGCGGCCGCGAGCCTGATCGTCATCGCCCCGATCGTCGTGGTCTACCTGGTGTTCCAGCGCAGCTTCGTCAACGGCATCACCCAGGGGGCCATCAAGGGTTAGTGGCCGAGGGCGCCGAGTCGCGGGGCACCGGTCCGAAGAGTCACTGGAATGACCGTCCCCGGAATTGTGCACGAGATCTTTGATGGAGCTGGACTGTGGGCGGGAGGCTTCGGGACAGCGCCGTAGGATTCTGTTGTGTCGAACAGGCGTGTCTACCGGAAGGCCCCGGCCTACCCCATCGAGGCCGTGGACAACGTCCTCGCGCTGCAGGAGATGCTGCGGGACTTCGGCTCGGTCCAGCTGAGCTCCGCCGCGCGGGACCTGGGCGTCTCGCCGTCGACGGTCCACCGGCTCATGGCGATGCTGGTCTACCGGGGATACGCGGAACAGGACTCGGACCGGCGCTACGTGCCGGGCCCCGCCCTGGGCATCCCGCCGGTCGGCGTGCCGTGGACGGCCGAACTGCGCCGCCGCGCCCAGCCGCACCTGGACGAGCTCGCCGACGAGATCGACGAGTCGGTGAACCTCATGGTCAGGGCCGGAACCGGGGTCCGCTTCCTGGCGACGGTCCAAGGGACGCGCCCGCAGGTCGTGGGCGACCGGACGGGCGCGGTCATGCCGGCCAGCCGGGCGTCGGCAGGCAAGGCGATCCTCGCGTCGATGGCCGATGCCCAGGTGGAGCAGCTCTACCGGCGCCAGGCGGACCTCGACGGCACCGAGGTCGACGAGCGGTGGCTCCGCTCCCTGGTGGCGGAGCTCGCCACGATCCGGGGGCGCGGGTTCGCGGCCAACTTCGAGGACACGGAAAAGGGCATCAGTGCCCTCGGGGTCGCGGTGCGCGACGGGGCCGGTGACGTCGTCTGCGGCCTGACCGTCTCGGTTCCGCCGGCGCGCTTCCGCCAGGTGTTCGAGGAGGGGCTGGTGCGTCGTGTCCTGCGGGCGAAGGACCGCCTCGAAGCCGACCTGGCCGACTTCGAGGCAGGTGCCCGTTGAGGCCGTGGGCGTTCAGCGCAGGACTGGCTCGGCCACCTGAGGCACCATGACTCCGTCGAAGAACGCGGCCAGTTCCTCGTGGGCGTCCAACGGCAGCACGTGCGCGATGTACTGGTCCGGGCGGACCACGACGACGCACCCGTCCCGGCAGTCGATCCCGCGCTCGTCGTAGATGTGCGGGCCGTACTTCAGATCCGGCGTGAAGACCTTCTCGTAGTCCACCAGGCCGAAGCGCCCCTTGCGCGGGCGCAGGAACGCGGGCACTGACTCCACGGACACCTCCCGGTGCCCCTGCTGGATGACGGCGCGGACGTCGAACACCGCGTCCGGGTCGGCCCCGGCCGGTGTGAACCGCAGGTGCGGGGACCGGGCGGACCCGGCCAGGAACCGGCACAGCTGCGCGAGGCGGGAGTCCGGGTCGCTAGGGCGCGCGGAGTCGGCGAAGGCGTAGAGCCGCCAGCGCCCGTCGGCCCGGGCCACGTGCCCCAGACCCAGCGGCTTCGCGTCGGCCAGCCGCACCACTGGAGCGGAGTGGAAGCGCTCACCGATCGGGAAACCCGTGGCCAGGCCCTGGTGCGTGTCCGCGCCGGTGATCATCGACGGCGGGTACTTGGTGCCGAACCCGGCGGTGAAGCGGCCGCCGTCGGTGAAGATCCGCTGCATCTCCCTGGGGTCCATGCCGTCGGGGTTGTCGTCGCTCTTGGGTTTGGCGCCCATCGCGGAGGACCACAGCAGGTCGAAGTCGATGAGTTCCTGCGCGACCGCCCGGCGCTCGGACGAGTAGGTGTCCAACAGGGAGGCGGGACTGTGTCCGCGCAGCACGTTCGCGAGCTTCCAGCCCAGGTTGAATCCGTCCTGCATGGAGACGTTCATCCCCTGGCCGGCCTTGGCGCTGTGCGTGTGGCAGGCGTCCCCGGCGATGAACACGCGCGGGGACCGGGTGCCGCGGCCGGCAGGGGGCAGGTTGTCGAACCGGTCCGCGATGCGCTGGCCCACCTCGTACACGCTCCACCAGGCGACGTCCTTGACGTCGAGCGTGTAGGGGCGCAGGACGGACTGCGCGGTCTCGATGACGTCCTCCAACGTGAAACGCTTCTGCGCACCGCTTTCCTGGGGGTCCAGCTCCCCCAGGTCCACGTAGTAGCGGACCAGGTAGCCGCCCTCGCGGGGGATGATGAGCAGGCTGCCGGCCGTGGACTGCACCGCCGCCTTGAAGCGCACGTCGGGGAAGTCCGTGACGGCGAGGACGTCCATGACGCCCCAGGCGTGGTTGCGGGCATCGCCCCGCAGGTCCACGCCGATGGCGCCGCGCACGGACGAGCGCGCGCCGTCGCAGCCGACCGCGTACCTGGCTTGAACGGTGAACTCAGCCCCGGCGCCGTCACCCGAGGCGCGGCGCAGCGTCGCCTTCACCGGGTGGTCCCCGTCCTCGGCGGCGTCCAGGTCCACCAGTTCCAGACCGTAGGCCGGCTCTAGTCTGCTGGGGGAGTGGCGCATGTACTCGAGCAGGTACTCCTGCATGCGGGCCTGGTTGACGATCACGTGGGGGTACTCGGACAGGCCGTCCGCGACGTCCTGGACGCGGCCGCTGCGCACGATGGTGCCGGGGTCCTTCTCATCCGGTTTCCAGAACACGGTCTCGTTGACCCAGTAGGCCTCGCGCACCAGGCGCTCCGCCAGACCGAACGCGTTGAACATCTCCACGGTGCGGCAGGCGACACCGTCGGCCTGCCCCAGCTCCAGCGGGCCGTCGCGGCGCTCGACGACGAGGGTGGAGATGTCCGGGAACTCGGCCAGCTGTGCCGACAGCACCACACCGGCCGGACCGGTGCCCACCACGAGGACGTCGACCTCGGTCGGCACGGAACCGGGATGGGGACGGCCCGGTGCGACGGGGCGGATCTCCGGGTCCCCCGGCCGGTAGCCGTCGAGGTAGAACTGCACGGTGTGCTCCTGTGTGAATCGCGTAACGGGATGTGCTCACGATACGGACCTGTGGCCCAGGACACCCGGTCCTTCTGCTGGGCAGAACAACGAACAATCTGCGCGAACGGGCTTGACATGAACAAAGCTTGAGGTCTGATTCTGGACGTGTCCGGTTGAGAAACACAGTCAGGAGAACCTCATGTCCGCCATCGATTCCTCCAGCGTCGACCAGTCCGTTTCCGGCAGCATCCGCCGCCCAGGGCTGAACTGGTGGCAGGCCAGCCTTTTCGGCGCTGTCACCGCCACCGTCATCAACCTCGCGATATGGGGGGTCGCGGCGCTCGGGGGTGCGGCACTCGCCCTGTGGGACGACGGTGGGAACTACCCCATCGAGCTCGGATCGGTAGTGTTCTCCTCGGCCGTGCCCATGGTGCTGGGCATCGTCCTGGCAGCGGTGATCGCCCATTGGTGGACCGGGGTGATCCGTATTGCCCAGGTCGCCGGCGCCCTGTTCGCGGTGGGCACCCTGGGGGGCGTGTTCGCCTACAGCATCGACGTCGGGACCACCGTCGCACTCACCGCGATGCACCTGGTGTCGGGCGCTGTGGTCGTGCTCGCGCTGGAAGGCCTGCGCCGCCGTGTCCTGGACAGCCGTCGCACGCGCTAGGTGGCTGCGGTAGTCGGGCGCCGTCCCCACGGGGGCGACGGCGCCCGACGCACGTCCTTCATGGCCGCACCTGCCGCACCCTGAGCTGTTGGGTGGGGATGTATGCGTTTCGGCAGACGCGTCAGCGGGTTGCGCGGACCTAGGTTGGCGGTTTCTCGATCGCCGACCCGGAGGTGCCGCCGTGCTGCGTGCTGTGACCAACCGAAAGAGACGACTGACCTCGCTCGTGCCGATGACGCTCGGGGCTGTGTTGGTGGTCGGCTGTGCCGGTGCCCCCGGCGCGGCGGACGGGAACAATGCCGACCCGGTCGCCCACGGTGAGGCCGACATGACGCCCGAACCCGACTGGCGCGCGTGTACCGAGGAGGAGGTCTCCCCGTCGGCCCCGGACGGGGCCGAGGACCCGCCCGACGTTGAGATCCCCGATGACCTGCGGTGCGCAGAGGTCGGGGTGGCCGTGGACCACGACCACCCCGGCGGGCGTACCACCGCGCTCCAGGTGGCCAAGCTGCCACACACCGGTGACGGCGAGAGCAGGGGCACGGTCCTGTACGTGGACGGCGGACCAGGCTCACCCGGAATCCCCACCCTTGCCGTGAACAGCGAGGTCGCCGCCGAACTGCGGGAGGACTTCGAAGTGGTGACGTGGAACGCCCGCGGCACCATGGGCGAGACCGCCGAGCTCCTGCCCCACGAGGTGTGCGGCGACCGCGGGCCGGAGTTCGTCAGCGCCCAGACCGAAGAGGAGTTCGACGAGGTGGTCGCCGAGCACGAGGCGGTTGCGGACGAGTGCCGTGACCACGACCCGGACCTGTTCGACGCCATGAACACCCTGCAGCACGTGGGCGACATGGAGGCCATCCGGGCCGGACTCGGAGAGGAACAGCTGAACCTGTACGCCCACTCGCACGGCGGGGTGCGCGCCACCGCCTACGCGGAACTGCACCCCGAACGACTGTCGTCGGTGTTCCTCGACAGCATCGTCAACTGGGTCTCCGACCGGGAGCACACGGAATCGACCCTGGCCGACGAACTGGAATCCCAGTTCGCGGACTTCGGTCAATGGTGCGCCGAGTCCGAGGAGTGCGCGCTCCGGGGGGAAGACGTCGAGGAACGGTGGCAGACGCTGCTGGCCAGGGCCCACGAGGATCCGATCCCCGCTGGAGCGGTGAGCCTCGACCGGGCCCAGCTGTCCCTGACCGGTGCGTCCGTCATCAAGGCTGAAGAGACGTGGGAGGCCTTCGCGGAGGCGATCGGCACCACGTTGGAGGACGGGGACGCGACCCCGTTCCTGGACCTCACCGGCGGGAACCTGCCGATCACCCCCAACTTGATCCACGCCGATCGATGCGGGGACTGGGTGCCATACGACGACTTCGAGGGCTACCAGGAGGCCACCGAGAGCGCGGTCGGGCTCTCCGACAACTTCGGCCACGGACAGGCCGTCAAGGACCTGAACTGCGCGTCCTGGCCCTACGAGGGCGTCAACCCGCCCGGCCCGATCGACGCCGAGGAACCACCGCCGTTCCTGCTAGCCGCCTCCGAGCTGGAGTACGCCAACAGCGCACCGGCCGTGGCGGACGTCCCCGGTTCGGCTACGGTGAAGGTCGAGGGAACGGGCCACGGCCTGTACTTCCACGCCCCCAACAGCTGCCTGATCGAGCACGTCAACCGGTACTTCGTGGACGGCACCCTGCCCGGAGAGGGCGCCTACTGCGAGCTCGACTAGTGGCCCGGTGTTCCCGGCGCCGGTGAACGCCCGGGGGTCAGGTTCCGCGCACGCGGACCAGGATCCCGTCGAGGGCCTGCCGCACGGCGTCGGGAACACCCTGTCCGCGGAGTTCGTCCCTGAGCTGTTCGTTGATCCCGCAGGGGGTCCCGTGCCGCTCGGACAGCTCCGCAATCGCGTCGTCCGAGCGGGTCAGGGACCGTCCGACCTGACCGAAGACGTGCGCGGTGTAGGCGGCCGCGTCGTCGGCGTCCACGCCCTGGTCCGCCATCCAGGCCGCGATGGTCGCCAGGTAGTCGAGGTGCGCGGCGAAGGTCGCCGTCGCGGCGCTGAACACCTCCAACGCCGGTTCGTCACCCGGAACCAGGACCCCGCCCACGGGGGTGAACAGCGCTCGGGCCGCTTCGTGGTCCGGGTACACCACGGTCAGGCTCTGCCGGTGGGAGGCCTTGGGAAGCGGAATGGTCCGGACGACCGCGCGGGCAGGCGCCGCCCACGCGGAGAGCTGACGCAGAGGAATCCCGGCCACCGCGCTCAACACCACGTGCTCTTCCCGGAACGACAGCTCCGCCAGGACGTCGTGGGCCAGTGGGGGCCGGACCGCGATGAGGATGGTGGCCGCGTTCTCGAGTACGTCCTGGTTACTCCCGCAGACCCGCACGTTGGGGAACCGGAGTGCCAGGTCACGTCCCACTTCACGGCCGCGAGGCGACAGGAAGACGGGCGGTGGTTCGGCCGCCCCGGCGCTGAGGCCCTCGACGATGGCGGCGGTGATCTCCCCGGCGCCGATGAACCCGTAGGGTAGCGCGGCGTTCGCTGGGAACGGCTGCGGTTCAGCTGAGCTTGGGGCGGTCTGGTCCGGCACGGATCTCCTCGGGTCGGGTGTACCCCAGCGGGGTGCACTGGTTAGGGCGGCCAGTCAGCGAAGACCACACGGTCCGGCCCCGTGAGGTGTCCGCGCAGTACTTTCGCGGTGCGTTCCGGCAGGTTGACCAGGACGGCCGTGCGTGCCAGGTCGAGCATGGGGCCATCGGCGGCGCTGTCACCGTAACCGGCGACGATCTCGCCCTCCACACCCGACTCAGTGAGCATCTCGACCTTCCGACCGCCGTGACAGTGTCGGTCCGCAACCAGGCCTCCCGCGCGCCTTCTGAGGGTGGAGGCGACCACTTGGATCCGGGGGTCGATCGCCCGGCACAGCGGTAGCGCGAGCACGTCTGCACAGGCGGTCACGACCGCGACGTTGTCGTTCGCGTGGAAGTGCTGCGCCATGGCGTCCGCGCCGCCGGGCCTGATCCGGTCGTTCACGTTGAGGCGGTGCAGGTATCTCTGGACGATCCGGTCCAGCTCTGCGTCACTCATGCCGACGGTGCCTATCCAGAGGAGGACCGAACCGGCGTGGATTCGCCACGTCCGGCGGTGGAGTAGGAGGGCGACCAAGGGCGAGAGTAGGAGGGTTCCGGCCGCGCGAAGAGGATTGCGCCGCAGCAGGTGGCCCGTGAAGCGCGCGAACGAGTCGTGGTCGAGCAGAGTGTCGTCGAGATCAAACAGCGCCCAGGACACGCGCCCCCTTTCGGTCTTCGATCGTATTCCGCCTGGCCACCGGGGCCGCGGCAGCCATCCTTCCGTTGGGGCTTCGGCCGCGTCAAGGTCGGAAGGGGGCCGGGCCAGGTGCCATCCTGGGACGATGGGCGAACCGATGCGGGCTCGGGTGCGGGTGACCGGTGTGGTGCAGGGGGTCGGGTTCCGGCCGTTCGTGCACTCCCTGGCGGAGCGGCTCGGATTGGCCGGTTTCGTCGGGAACGACGCTGAAGGGGTCTTCATTGAGGTGGAGGGCCTTGAGGCGCGGGTCGACGTCTTTCTGCTGGCGTTGCGGGGCGAGGCCCCTCCGTTGGCCGCGGTGGAGAGTGTCACGAGTGCCGAGATCCCGGTGACCGGTGAGTCCGGTTTCGCCATTCGGGAGAGCGCAGCGGGCGGTTCGCGGAGCACGCTGATCGCTACTGACAGCACCACCTGCGAGGACTGCCTGCGGGAACTCGGTGACCCGGGTGACCGGCGGCACGGCTACGCCTTCGTGAACTGCACCAACTGCGGGCCGCGGTTCACCATCGTCACGGGGATCCCCTACGATCGGCCGTTCACGACGATGGCCGGGTTCGGGATGTGTGCACGGTGCGCTGAAGAGTACGAAGACCCGGCTGACCGGCGGTTCCACGCGCAGCCGGTGTGCTGCCCCGAGTGCGGGCCCCGGCTGAGGCTGGTGAACGAGAGCGGGGACGGGATTCCGGGTGATCCGATCGCTCAGGCCGCCCTGTTGTTGGGGGAGGGTCGGATCCTGGCGGTCAAGGGGCTGGGCGGCTACCACTTGGCCGCCGACGCCACCGACGAGCGGGCCTGCGCGGAACTCCGGGCGCGTAAGCACCGGGAGGACAAACCCTTCGCGGTGATGGTCCCGGACATGGACGCCGCCCGGCGGTTGTGCGCGGTCGACGGGGCGGCGGAGCGGGTTCTGACGGGTAGGCGTCGCCCGATCGTGTTGGTGCCGCGACGCCACGGGGCGCGGGTCGCGGAGGCGGTCGCTCCGGGGAACCGGGAACTCGGGCTCATGCTGCCCTACACCCCCATGCACGGACTCCTGCTGCGCGCGGTGGGCCGCCCGTTGGTGTTGACCAGCGGGAATGCCTCTGATGAACCCATCGCCTTCGAAGACGGGGACGCTTTCGCGCGGCTGGCCCCGATCGCGGACGCGGTTCTCACGCACGACCGGCCGATTCACGTTCGCACGGACGACTCGGTGGTACGGCCGGGGGCGGGAACGGAGGTGCTGATCCGGCGCTCGCGGGGATATGTCCCCGAACCCGTCGCCGTGCCGTGGACGTGGCCTCGGGCGGTCCTGGCCTGCGGCGCGGAACAGAAGAACACCTTCTGCCTGGCCAAGGGCGAGCGCGCGTTCCTGTCGCACCACATCGGTGACCTGGAGAACCTGGAAACCCTGCGCTCGTACACCGAGGGGATCGACCACTTCAAGGCGCTGTTCGAGATCGCCCCGGCGGTGGTCGCGCACGACCTGCACCCGGAGTACCTGTCCACCAAACACGCCCGCTCCTTGGACGGCCCCCGGGTGGGGGTCCAGCACCACCACGCGCACATCGCCGCCTGCCTGGCTGACAACCGGACCGACGAGCCGGTAATCGGGGTCGCCTTCGACGGCACCGGTTACGGAACAGACGGCACGATCTGGGGCGGGGAGTTCCTGCTCGCGGACCTCGTGGACTTCGAGCGTGCGGGCCTTCTCGATCCGGTTCCCATGCCGGGCGGGGCGGCGGCGATCAGGCACCCCTGGCGGATGGCCGCCGCCCACGTGGACGCTGCCTTTGGCGGTGCCCCACCGGAGGACGTGGACGTGCGGCGGCGCAACGAGCGTGCGTGGGACACCGTGGTCACCATCGCCCGGAAGGGCCTCCACACCCCGACAACCTCCAGCGCCGGTCGCCTGTTCGACGCCGTCGCCGCGATCGTGGGCGTTCGGGACTCGGCCAACTACGAGGGCCAGGCCGCGATCGAGTTGGAGCAGGCCGCGGCCCCGGGGGAACGGCGCGCCTATCCGGTGACCGTGCGCGACGGGGAACCGCTGGGTGTGGAAACCGGAGAGCTGGTGCGCGCGGTCGTCGAGGACCGTCGCGCCGGCGTCGATGCCGCTCTGGTCTCCGCCAGGTTCCACAACGGGCTGGCCGACGCGATCGTGCGCGCCTGTGTGCTGCTGCGGGAACGGAGCGGGCGCACGGTGGTCGCGCTGTCGGGCGGGGTGTTCGCCAACCTGTTGCTGCAGGCGCGCACGGTCGAAGGCCTGCGGGAACAGGGCTTCCGGGTCCTGACCCACGCCAGGGTGCCCTGCAACGACGGCGGGATCAGCCTGGGGCAGGCGGCGGTCGCGGGCGCCCGCGACCGCGCCGGGCTGGTCGGGTAGGGCTGCTCAGGCCGTGCCGGTCGGAGCCGTCTGTTCGAGCTGGTCCCGGACCCCGCGCGTGCGCAGCCACCCGTACCAGTCGGCCATCCCGTCGCCGCGCGTAGCCGACACCGGGAGGACGTCGACGCCCGGGTTGACGGCGTGCAGGTGCTCGGTGAAGCGTTCGGTGTCGAAGGCGAGGTGCGGCAGCAGGTCCGTCTTGTTCAGCAGGACCAGGTCCGCGCCCCGGAACATGTGCGGGTACTTCAGCGGTTTGTCCTCGCCCTCGGGCGCGGACATGATCACCACCCGGGTGTGTTCGCCGAGGTCGAAGAGGGCGGGGCACACCAGGTTGCCGACGTTCTCGATCAGCACGATCGACCGCTCCGGCGGGTCGAGCCGTTCGAGCCCGCCCGCGAGCATCTCGGCGTCCAGGTGGCATCCGGCCCCGGTGTTGATCTGGACGACGCGGCAACCGGTGGCGCGGATGCGTTCGGCGTCGAACAGCGTCTCCTGGTCACCCTCGATCACGGAGACGGAGAGCTCCCCGACGGCGCCGATCGTGCGTTCCAGCAGAGTCGTCTTGCCCGAACCCGGTGAGCTCATCAGGTTGACCGCGGTGATCCCTCGGGCATCCAGCCTAGCCCGGTTGCGTGCCGCGAGGGCGTCGTTCTTGGCGAGCACGTCCTGTTCGAGCTGGACCGTCCGGCTCACCTCGTGGCCGTGCCCGTCACCATGCCCGTGGCCGTGATCGTGGTGGTCGTGCCCGTGGTGGTGCCCGTGCTCGTGGGCATGTTCGTGGTCGTGCCCGTGTTCATGGTCTGCTTGTCGGGGCACAGCGACCCCGTCGATCCTCGTTCCGGCCTCGTCCGAACAGCCGCATGTCGCGCACATGTCACGCCACCTCCACCGATCTGATCCGTAATCGCGTTCCGCTCAGGAGTTCCACGTCTGAGCTGCCGCAAGCGCAGAGGACCGTCCAGCCCTCCGGGGTGAACTCCGTACCGCACGACGCGCAGAGCGCCCGCCCCTCCGGTTCGTCGATGTCCAGCCGGGCGCCCTCCAGCGTGGTGCCCTCGGCCACCAGGTCGAAGCAGAACCGGACCGCTTCCGGGATGACCCCGGAGAGGGTCCCCACCTCGAGCTGCAGGCTGCGGATACGCGTCTCGCCCATCCGTTCGACGACGCCGTCCACGATGTTCTCGGTGATCGCCAGTTCGTGCACCGCTCACGGACCCCCTTCCCGGGCCGGGGCTGCGGGCCCTTCCGAGGACGCGGCCTCCCCCGATGGCCCACCGGTGACGCGGCCGCTGATCCCCTCATCGGGGCGGCCCATCGTCTCCAGCCCGGACATCGCCCGTTCGGCCTTGCTCTGGTCGACCTTCTCCATGGCGAACCCCATGTGGATCAGCACCCAGTCGTCCGGACCCACCGTTCCGGGGTCCAGCAGGCCCAGGTTCACCCGGCGGTGCGCGCCGGCGACATCGACGATCGCGAGCTGGTCGTTGTCGGCCACCAGCTCCACCACCTGTCCCGGGATCCCCAGGCACATCCGGCACCAACCCCTTCGTTTCCGCTGTGTCCCCGCCGGTCACATGTTCCGGATCCGCATGTACCGCTTGATGTCCGGCACGGAGTGGATGATCAGCGCCACCAGCCCGCAGGTGGCGACGATGAGGAGGATCGTGGTGAGTACTCCCAACGTGCGCATCTAACTCTCCTTCTCGTGCTCCAGTAACTCGCGTAACTCGTGTTCCAGCAGTGAACGCACCGCGGCCGTGGCCGGGCCCAGTGCGCGGCCGACCGCCTCGGACAGGCCGATGGACTCCTCCGTGCTCTCCGGTTCGCAGCCGACCACGAAGGTGCGCGGCAGGCTTCCGCCCAGCGCCGCCACGGTCGCCAACACCGTGGCGGGGTGCATGGCGTGCGCGTCCACCCCTGCGCCGTCCACCGGTTCCAGGTCTTCCCCGCCCACCTCGATCACCCGGACGGCCCCCGGCCCTTGGCGGCCGGGGAGCGCGTCGATGAGGACGAGCGCTTCGTAGCCGTCCAACAGGTCGTAGGCGAGGTGCAGGCCGCGGACGCCGTAGTCCACCACTCGGACGTGGTCTGGCAAGGGCTCACGCGCCAGGGCCCGGGCCGCCTCGCAACCGAACCCGTCGTCACCGAGGAAGATGTTGCCGATGCCCGCGACCAGGATGTCCGTGCTCATGGCGCCGCCTCCGGGCGTCCGGTGCCCTGCGGTCCGGTGTCCTGAGTACCGAGCGGTTCGACCTCGTCGGGCCGGAAGTAGAGGTAGCGCCCGTACCACTGGTGCAGGTCGCTGGCGGGGTCGTCGCGCAGCACGACGGCGATGTGGGTCTGGCCGTCCACGTCGTGGTGGACACCGGTCACGGTGGCGACCTGACCGGCGAAGAACAGGTCCTGGGCGTCCGCCCCGGCGCCCGGGCGCAGGCGCACGGTACTGTCCCGCGCGACGGGCACACCGCCCACCTCCACGGCGTCGGTCGCCGGGTCCACGCTGGCGTCCACGCCGGGGTCCCACCACGGCTTGCCCCCACCGAAGTCCGTCCCACCGGTATCCGGCCCCTCCGGCCCCTCCGGCCCCTCCGGCTCCGCCGTGGCCCCGGGGGTGGCCCACACGGGGATCGTGTCGCCGGGCCCCGCCTCGGGGGAGGGGGACTGCCGGGGGAGCCGCTCCGCCGCGGAGGCGTGCATCCCCTCCAGGTCAATGGCTGACATGCCGTCGCAGCGGTCCACGATCTCCGCCGCGCGGGGGTCGGTCGCGCGGGCCTCCCGCTTCTCCTCGTCGGTCAGCGTCATGACGCGCAGCGACAGCAGTTCGTCGATCTCAGTGGAGTCGAACAGGTCCCCGGTGCTGCGCTCCGCGATCCGGGGCCGGTCGTAGAGGATGATCGGCGCGGCCAGGACGACGTCGTGGTCCTCTTCGCCGCCGATGAGCACCGGCCAGAGCCGGTGGCTCCGGCACTCCTGCGCGGCGGTCTGGGCCGCGTCGGGCGGATCGATCACGGACACGAACCTCCCCCCGAACGCCTGGAGGGTGAGGTGGGCGCTGATGAGCGAGTACCGGAGCGCGCGGGAGCGTTCGTCGGCGTGCTGGTGGTCCGCCTCGGTGGGGGCTTCCCGGAGCGGCCAAGTGCGGATGTTGGTCAGTTCCAGCCGCACAGTGTGCAGCGAACCCTCGTTCCCCGAATCCTCGCGGCGCACCCCGCTCAACCGGAGTGACGCGCTCAGCGGCCAGCGGCGGCGCACCACCCGCCCCACCAGTGCTCCCTCGCCGTCGTGCAGCTCCTGAACGTCCATCCCGCCGGACACGCCGACCTCGAGTTCCGCGGCGCCCGCGCGCAGCGCGCCGACCCCGATCCGGCCCAGGTCGACCTCCCGGTCGACCGCCTCGTCCCAGCTCAGCCAAGGGCCGTCGGTACTCTCCAACACGGCCACGGGGGAGTACCGGCCGTCGCCGAGGTACCGCTCGACGGTGCGCGCCTGCAGTTGGAGGAACCGCGCCCGCACCCCGGCTTCGGCGTCGTCGGCGCCCTGAAGCAGACAGTCGGTGGCCATCGCCGAGTCCTCGCCCGCGCCCGTGCCGTCGGCGCCCTCGGGGCCGAGGACTCCGAACTGCCACCGGACCCGGTTCTTGGCCGACGAGGCCCGGTAGGGGTAGAGGAGGTACCCCTCGTACAGGACGGCGTCGGCCACGGCCCGGGCCTCCCCCAGGAGCCCGTCCGCCGTCCCTCCGGCACGATCCGCGCTCATGGCGCACGCACCCCCGCCTGACCGGCCTCCACCTGCTTGGCCCCCGCCACATCGGCGCCCGCCTCGTGGAGCAACCGGGCGCAGGCCTGGTCGAGACCGTGCAGCCCCCGCTCGTTCTTGAACCGCTGGAGCGCGGCAATGGTCTCGTGGTCCAGCCGCACCCACCCGAGGCCGGGGAAGTGCTGTTGCACCAGCTGGTGCCAGACGCCTACGGGCATCCGGTAGTCGATGTCGTGGTGCCAGGGGACCCGTTCCACGGCGAACCCGGTGCCGCCGCGGGTGAACACGGTCCCGGTGAAGCTCAGCGACAGCGGGACCTCGCCCGAACCCAGGGCGTGCAGGTATTTGGAGGCGGCGACCTCGAAGTCGTAGCTGACCGGCATGGGCAGGTCCGCCTCCGTGTGCTCCCGGAAGCCCTGCACCATCGTGGCGCACTGGGTCCACATGAACGGTTTGAGCGTGCGCCCCCACCGCGACGGGTCGCCGAAGAGGTCGGCGAGCCCGGCGCGCTCGGCTTCGTCGTACCGCCTGCGCTGTGCGTCGATGCGCACCTGGGCGCGCAGCGCGATGGCGTGCACCCGCTCACCCGTGGACTCGCCGATACTCAGGCGCACCTCCAGGGTCGGGGCGGCGGCGTACGGCTCCGGCCGGATGTCCAGAACCTCGAAGTCGAGTTCGCTCATGGCGACCCCCGCGGTCTCGGGACGGGTCCGGCAGCGTCGGTGCCTCCCCAAGCATCCGCGGCACCCGAAGCGCCGACCGCAGCCCACGCGTCGGCGGTCGGCCGTGGTCCCCTGGCGGGGCGGCAGCGGCGGCGCAGGTCGGCGAAGAACGCCGCCAGGCGCTCGCGGACCTCCTGGCCGCCGTCGAAGCCCCGCCAGGACACGCGCAGGTGCCCCACCAGCTCGTAGCAGGCGTCGACGGGCACCAGAAAGCACTCGAACCGGCCGTCGTCGCCGGCGCCGGGCGGGGTGAGCCGCTCGGCGTCGGGCCCCGCGACCAGGATCGCCTCCACGTTCGGGACGGCCTGGCGCAGCTCAGGGTTGGCGTCCAGGATGTCGTCCCACGCCTCGATGGGCAGTTCGGACTCGGTGGCCCCCGCCGGGCTGGGATAGAACGCGGCCGTGCGGTCCAGCCGGGAGTTCCGGAAGAAGAACGCCATGCCCACCGGGATGCTCAGCGCGTCCCAGCGCGCCTGGTCGAGCGTGAACCCGTCGAAGGACAGGTAGCGCTCCGGGACGGTCTGGTACCGGCCCGCGGCCGCCCCCTCGGGCATGAACAGGAGCGCGCACGGGCGGCAAGCGCACAGCAGTTCGCGCGAGTCCAGGTCGACCACGTGGGAGTGGTCGCCGGGCACCGGTCGCGCGCACATCTCGCAACGCTCCTCCGGCAGGCCGGGGTCCCGGTCGGTGCCGAGCACCGCCCGGCGCAGGGTCCGGACCGCGCGGCCGTTCGAGGTCCACCGCCGCTCCGTCACGCGGGCACCCCCTTCGGCAGCGCGATCTCGACCGAGCCCTCACTGACCAGCAGGGGCAGCGGTTCCAAGTGCAGGTTCGCGTCCCGCAGCTCCACCCCGGCCTCGCGCACGTCGAAGTGCGCCCGGCAGTGCGGGCAGACCAGGGCGGCCGACCCCGCCGCGGAACCGGCGACGCGTTGCAGGCTCGCGCCGCCCAGACCGCCGCCGCAGGATGCGCACCGGTCCCGGTAGGCGTAGTGGTCCGGGCCGACCCGGCACAGCACCACGTCCGTGCCGGCCACGGTGATCGCGCGGGTCTGGCCGGAGGCCAGGTCGGGCAGGGCGACGGTCTCCCACACTGCCCCTTGGGCGCCCTCGTGGCCGGACCCGGGCGGGCCGTCCTGCGCGTGGACCCGTTGGAACAGCGAGCCCAGCGGGATGAGCGACGGCGCGTCGGCGTCCTCCGGGGAGTCGTCGCACTCGATGCGCTCGACCTCCGGTGCCGCCGCCTCGACGGCGCCCTCCACGGCCAGCTTGAGGGTCACCGCGGACGACGGGCACCCCTGGCAGTTGCCGAGCATCCGGAGCCTGGCCACCCCGTCGTCGGTCACTTCCAGCAGCCGGACGTCACCGCCGTGCGAGCCCATGTAGGGGCGCACCCGGTCCAGTGCGCGCTCGATCCGGGTGTGAACGTCGTACGGGTGGATGCCGTGCAGCAGCAACAGCCCCGACACCAGGTCGTCGTCGGCGAGCCGGTCGAGCAGCTGGTCGGTGAGGGCTCCGGCGTCGTCGGCGATCTCCAGGACGCGGTTCAGGCCGGAGCCGTGCCACTCGACCACCAGCCGGACCAGTTCCTCGGCCCGCTGCTGTGCCAGGGGGCCGCTGGCGGCGAACGAGGCCATGAGCTGCTCGATGCGCTCACCGCCCGGTTCGCCGGACTGGTCACCGCCCTGTTCGTCGTATGGCCCGCCGTGCTGGTCGACCTGCGCGCCCTGCCGTGCGTCGGTGTGTGCGGTGCTCATTCCTCCGGTCGACCCCCGCTCGGCGAGTGGAGGCGGTCCAGGGACTTGCCTTTCCCGAGGTACATGTGCACACCGCAGGGCAGGCAAGGATCGAAGCTGCGCACCGTGCGCATGATGTCGATGCCCTTGAAGTCCTCCCGGTCGTTCTCCTCGAACAGGGGCTGTTCCTGCACCGCGTCCTCGTACGGCCCCGGCGTGCCGAAGCTGTCACGCGGGCTCGCGTTCCACGGGGTGGGCGGGTACGGGTGGTAGTTCGCGATCTTGCCGTCCCGCACCACCATGTGGTGGGACAGCACCCCGCGCACCGCCTCGGTGAACCCGCAGCCGATGCCCTCGTCGGGCACGTCGAAGGGCTCCCAGGTCTTGGTCCGCCCCGCCTGGATCTCCGCCGTGGCCTTCTCGGCGAAGTGCAGCGCGCACACCGCTGCGTAGGCCTGGAAGTAGGTCCGTGCCCGGTTGCGCTCCAGGGTGTTGCTCCACTGGGGCACCTTCCACTCCAACTCCACGGGTGGCTTCAGCCCGGTCTTCGGCAGCTGCATCCGCACGCTGTTCCCGGTGGCCTTGAGGTGCTCGGTCTCCACCAACCCGGCCAGCGCGGTCGCCCACAGTCGGGCCAGAGCGCCGCCGCCGGTGTCCAGCGGCAGGTGGTCCTTGCCGTCGAACCAGCGCGGCGACATCACCCAGCTGTACTTGTCCTCCAGGTCGCGGCGTTGCGGGTGCGGGTTCGTGTGCTGGTTCCACGGGTGCCGGGAGTCGACCGGGTTGCCGAGCGGGTCGCGCTCGACGAACTTCTCCTGCCCCTTCCAGTCGTCGTAGTAGGAGCTGCCGAGCAGGATCCGGATGCCCAGGTTGATGTCCACCAGGTCCGTGGTCACGAGCTTGCCGTCCACGACCACACCCGGGGTCACGAACATCCTGCGGCCCCAGTCGGTCATGTCGCCGTAGGAGAAGTTGCAGATCTCGGGATCCTGGAAGGAGCCCCAGCAACCGAGCAGGATCCTGCGGTTGCCGACCTGCTCGTACCCGGGCAGTGCCTCGTAGAAGAAGTCGAACAGGTCGTCGTGCAAGGGCACCGACTTCTTCATGAACTCGATGTAGCGCATCAGGCGGGTCATGTAGTCGGTCATCAGCTGGATGGTGGCGACCGTGCCCACACCCCCGGGGTACAGCGTCGACGGGTGGACGTGGCGCCCTTCCATCAGGCAGAACATCTCGCGGGTGGACCTGCTGACCTGCAGCGCCTCCCGGTAGAAGTCGCCGGAGAACGGGTTCAGCGCGCGCATGATGTCCGCGATGGAGCGGTAGCCGTGCGCGGCGGCGTTCGGCGCCGGGGTGTTCTCCGCCTGGGCGAGCACACCCGGGTTGGTCTCGGAGACCATCTTCTCGCAGTAGTCGACGCCGACCAGGTTCTCCTGGAAGATGTTGTGGTCGAACATGTACTCGGCGGCCTCGCCCAGGTTGACGATCCACTCGCCCAGGTGCGGCGGCTTCACCCCGTAGGTCATGTTCTGCGCGTAACAGGAACAGGTGGCGTGGTTGTCGCCGCAGATGCCGCAGATCCGGCTCGTGATGAAGTGCGCGTCCCGCGGGTCCTTGCCCTTCATGAAGATGCTGTAGCCGCGGAAGATCGACGACGTGCTCTTGCACTCGGCGACGGTCTGGTTGGCGAAGTCCACCTTGGTGTAGATCCCCAGGCTGCCGACGATCCGGGTGATCGGATCCCAGTTCATGTCGACCAGGTTCGGCTGCTCTCGGCTCTCGGTCTCTGCCTTCTGACGTTGTCTGGTGGCCATGGGGCGGCCCTCCGATGTGTCGGGTCGGTGCGGGGTCCTCGGCGGGCCCGGCCCCGGAGTCGCTCAGGGCGCGCCCGCCACCGCTGTCAGCGAGACCCCCTGTAACCGGTGGTGAGCTGGCTGCCGCGCCTGCGCCACTTCGGCTCCTTGTCGAGGGTGCTGCTCGTCAGGCGGCGCAGAGAGCGCATCGTCGCGCCGTACCCCTTGACCACCGTGGTGGACAGCTTGCCGCCGGGCGGCTCGTCCATGAACGGCATGAACTTGTCCGGGAAGCCCGGCATGGTGCAGCCGATGCAGATGCCGCCGACGTTGGGGCAGCCGCCGATGCCGTTCATCCAGCCGCGCTTGGGCACGTTGCACTTGACGACCGGCCCCCAGCAGCCGAGCTTGACGATGCACTTCTCGGAGCCGTACTCCTCGGCGAAGTCACCCTCCTCGTAGTAGCCCGCACGGTCGCACCCCTCGTGCACGGTCCGGCCGAACAGCCACGTCGGCCGCAGCGCATCGTCCAGCGGGATCATCGGCGCCTGACCGGTGGCCTGGTACAGCAGGTAGGTGAGCGTCTCGGAGAGGTTGTCGGGCTGGATCGGGCACCCCGGGACGCAGACGATCGGCAGCCCCGCCTTGGACTTCCAGTCCCAGCCGAGGTAGTCGGGCACGCCCATGGCGCCGGTCGGGTTCCCCTCCATGGCGTGGATCCCGCCGTAGGTGGCGCAGGTGCCGACCGCGACGATGCCGAGCGCCTTGGGCGACAGCCGGTCGATCCACTCGTTGGTGGTGATGGGCTGCCCGGTAGCCGGGTCGTTGCCGAACCCGCACCAGTAGCCGTCACCGCTGACCGCCTCGTTCGGGATCGAGCCCTCCACCACGAGCACGAACGGTTCCAGCTCGCCGCGGTCCGCCTTGCGGAACCACTCGAGGAAGTCGTCGGCGCCGCCCTCGGGGCCGCACTCGAAGTCGATCAGCGGCCAGTGCATCGCGACGTTGGGCAGCCCCGGCAGGGCGCCGAGCGCGATCTCCTCGACACTGGGCTGGGTCGCGGCGGTCAGCGCGACGGAGTCGCCGTCGCAGCTCAGCCCCGCATTGATCCACAGCACGTGGATCGTGGTGTCCTCGGCCTTCTTTCTGGTCTCGCGCGCGGCCGCGGCCTTGGTGTCCGCTGGCATGGCGCCACCACCTCCGTGGGTTGCCGCCCGGGGCGGGCCCGGACGGGGCGACTCACTGTTCTGGCTGTGCCGACCGCGTGGGGCCGGTCAGTGGGTGTCGTCGCGATGGCAAAACCTCCAGCGGCTGCGGCCCCTCAGGCCTGGGCGTGGGCGACCGCGAGGCCGCCGTTGGTCAGTTCCAGCTGCCGGGCGGTCCGCCGCCGCAGCTGGGTGAGTTGTCGGGAGGAGAGCGCGTCGCAGATCCAGTCCCAGTGCAGGGCGACCCGGTCGCCTTCGCGGACACGGGGGAGCAGGGAGCGGCCTCCACTGGCCCAGCGGGGGAGTTCGGTGCGCGGCGGTCCCAGTCCCAGCCGGGTGCCGTCCCAGGTGAGCGGTCGCGACCGCACGAGCGCGTGGTCGCCGTCCACGGCCACGACGGTGCCCCACCGGATCCGGCACCGGTCGAGGACGGACAGGGCGGGCTGGCCGTCGCCGACCCCGAGCAGCCCGGTCCACGGGTAGACCTCGAACACGTGGTAGCCGTGGTGGGCGCGGGCCGCCCCCGTTACTGCGTCCGGCCCGGTGGGGCCGCCGGAGGCCTCGGACGGGTACTCCGGGGTGAGGCCGGAGAGGCGGGCACCGTACTGGTCGCCGAACCGCTCGGTCACCGCCCGCGCGAACTCCGCACCGCCCAACCGTTCCAGCAGCGGGTTGCCCAGCCAGTAGGCCTCCACCACGCGGTGGGCCAACGGGTCCGCGACCCCCGTTCCCCGGGCGAGCGTCTCCAGGTAGCACCAGGCGCCGTCGAACCGTTCGGCCAGACTCCTCAGGCCGTCGGCGGTACCGTCCTCGGCGGCGTGCCGGGTCGCCGCCAACAGGGGGTCGGGGTCGGCTGGGCCGCAGTAGCCCAGCTCGTTCGGCGGATAGGCGTAGCGCGCGAACATCGCCGCGCCGCTCTCCTTCGCGTGCACCGGGCCCCCTCCCCAGCAGCCGGGTCAACAGATGCGGGGGAGTTGCTCCCCCACCGGCAGGTCCACCACCCTCGTGGCGCCCAGGCCGGTACGGCTCACCATCACGCCGGGGTGCTCGGCCACACACCTGCCGATCACCGCCGCCCGGCACCCCAACTCGTGTCGGCGCATAGATTCCAGCACCTGGTCGGCGTCCTCGGCCGACACGATCGCCATCAGCTTGCCCTCGTTGGCCACGAACATCGGGTCCAGCCCCAGCAGCCCGCAGGCGTTGGCCACAGCGTCCGGGATCGGCAGCGCGTCCTCGGTGATCTCGATACCGACCTCGGAGGAGACCGCGATCTCGTTGACGGAGGCGGCCAGGCCTCCCCGGGTCGGGTCGCGCATCACCCTGATGTCCGCGCCGGTCGCGATCATGTCGGCGACCATGCCGTTCAGCGCGGCGGTGTCGCTCTCCAGGGCGGTGCCGAACTCGATGCCCTCGCGCACGCTCATGACCGCGATGCCGTGCACCCCGATCTCCCCGCTGAGCAGGACGACGTCCCCGGGCCCTGCCCGGTCCGGACGGATGTCCACCCCGGGGTCGACGATCCCGACCCCCGCCGTGTTCACGAAGATCCCGTCACCGTGCCCGGACTCGACGACCTTGGTGTCACCGGTGACCAGCTGGACCCCGGCCCGGCGGGCGGCCTCGCCCATCGTGCGGGCGACCCGGTGCAGGTCTTCCAGGGGCGTGCCCTCCTCGAGGATGAAGGCCGTGGACAGGAACAGCGGGCGCGCCCCGGACATGGCCAGGTCGTTCACGGTGCCGTTGACGGCCAGGTCCCCGATGTTGCCCCCAGGGAAGAACATCGGCCTGACCACGAACGAGTCGGTCGAGAACGCCACCCGCTGGTCGGCGACGGGCAGGACCGCCGAGTCGCCGAGGCCGTCCGCGGCGGCCTCGCCGTAACCGGGCAGGAACAGGTGGCGCACGAGCTCCCCGGAGAGCGCGCCGCCCGCGCCGTGCCCCATGGTGATGTGCGGGGCGTCGCGCAGCGGTGCCGGGCACACCCAGCCGTCGATCGTCGCGGCCCGCTCGGTGCCCTGGCCGACCCCGCGCTCACCGTCCTGCTCCGTGGCGCCGTTGAAGCCCGCCAACACGTCCTCGCTCATCGCGCCGCCCCCGCTCCCATGACGTCGAGCCTGCGGTACTGGTAGTACGCGGCGCAGGCGCCCTCCGAGGAGACCATGGTCGCGCCCAGCGGGTTGCGGGGCGTGCACTCCTTGCCGAAGGCCTCGCACTCGTGCGGTTTGATGAGCCCTTGGAGGACCTCGCCGGAGCGGCAGACGGTGGACTCCTCGGTGCGCATCCCCTCGACCTCGAACCGGTACTCGGCGTCGAAGGGGCGGTACTTCTCCGCCAGGCGCCAGCCGCTCCGGGGGATCATCCCGATGCCGCGCCAGGTGCGGTCGGTGACCTCGAAGACGTCCTCCAGCATCTCCCGCGCCGCCGGGTTGCCGTCCTCGTACACGGCGCGCTGGTAGGCGTTCTCCACCTCGTGCTTGCCGGACTCCAGTTGGATGACGGTCTTGCGGATCCCGTCCAGGATGTCCAGCGGCTCGAACCCGGTGACCACGATCGGCACCCGGTACCGCTCCGCCAGCGGCGGGTACTCCCTGGTGCCCATCACGCTGCACACGTGCCCGGCGGCCAGGAATCCCTGGACCCGGCAGGAGGGCGACTCCATGATCGCCGCGACGGCGGGCGGTACGAGCACGTGCGAGACCAACAGGGAGAAGTTCGGGATGCCCAGCCGGTGGGCCTGGTAGACCGTCATCGCGTTGGCGGGCGCCGTGGTCTCGAAGCCGATGCCGAAGAAGACGACCTGGCGGTCGGGGTTCTGCTTGGCGATCTTCAGTGCGTCCAGCGGCGAGTAGACGAGGCGGACGTCGCCGCCCTCGCTCTTGATGCGGAAGAGGTCGCGTTCGCTGCCGGGCACGCGCAGCATGTCACCGAAGGAACAGAAGATCACGTCCTCCCGTGCCGCGATCTCCAACGCCTTGTCGATGATCTCCAGCGGGGTGACGCACACGGGGCAGCCGGGGCCGTGGATCATCTCGATCTCGTCCGGGAGGAGCTGGTCGATCCCGTGGCGGATGATGGAGTGCGTCTGCCCCCCGCACACCTCCATCATCGCCCACGGACGGGTGGTGGCGTTGCGGATCTCGGCGAAGAGTTTGTGCGCCAGGTCCGGGTCGGAGAACTCGTCCAGGTACTTCATCGCTGCCTCGGAACCTCGACTCCGGCCTGGCGGGCGGCCTGGGCGAACTGGTCCCCGAACTCCTCCTCGAGCAGTCCGAGTCCTTCGAAGTTCGCCAGGGTCTCCAGCGCAGAGGCTTCGTCGAGTCGTTGGATCGCGAATCCGACGTGCACGATGACGTATTCACCGAGGGACACATCGGGGATGTACTGAAGGCATACGTCCTTCAGCGCTCCTCCGAAGTCGACCTCGGCCATGGGTGTGCCGTCCTCTTCGCGGAGTCGGATGACCTTGCCGGGTACGGCGAGGCACATGAGCGCCTCCTCGGGTTGTGTTCTGAGTCACAACAACCTCTTCCGAGTCTCCTTCCCCGCGCCTTGGGCGTCAATCGGCGGGCGGCCGCCCGAAGCGCAGGTGAGAGCCGCACGAATCCGGTGCGGGCGGTCGGCGGGGCCGGCCTGAAATGGTCCGTATCGCCGCGCACACGGGCTTCGCACAGGGCCCGATACCGCCCCGTGCGCAACCTGTCCGGGCAGGGTCAATTCTTGGGAAAACCCGCGCGTGCGAGCTTCCCCCGCGTGGGATGATCGGCCGTATGGCCGTCGAGCGCGAACCATCCGTGATCGAACCCGAGCGCGTCCGCTCCGCGCTGGGCGGCTTGGGCGACCGCGCGGCCGTCCGCGAATGGGCGCAGCGCTACGCGGTGCTGGCTGATCCCTCCCGCCTCGCCCTGCTCGTGGCCGTCCACTACGCGCGGGAGATCTGCGTCTCCGACCTTGCGGTGGCGGTGGGGATGAGCGACACGGCCACCTCCCAGGCGCTGCGCCACCTGCGCGCGCACGGCCTGGTGGAGACCAGGCGCGAGGGCAAGCTCGTGCGCTACCGGCTGGCCGACGAGACGGTGCACGACCTCATCCATCTGGTGCGGCCGCACTCGGAGGTGCCGGAGCAGCCAGGCCGTGGGGCGTCTCGAGGCCGTGGTCGGCCATCAGCGCCGCGTCACCCATGACCTCGTACGGATCACCGCTCGCCGTGACGCGGCCGGCGTGGACGACCGCCACCCGGTCGCACACTTCGAGCAGGAAGTGCAGGTCGTGTGACGCGATCAGCAGTGTCTGGGCGGCGGTACCGAGGAACCTGATCAGCCGCCTGCGCGAACGCAGGTCCAGGCTCGCGGTGGGTTCGTCGTAGATGACCACGCGCGGGCGCAGCGCCAGCACCCCCGCGATGGAGACCATCCGCTTCTCCCCGCCGGACAGGTGGTGCGGGGCGCGGTCGGCGAGCTCCAGGGTCCCGGTGAGTGTGAGCACCTCGGCGACCCGGGCGCGCACCTCCTCAGCCGGCAGGCCCTGGTTGCGCGGACCGAAGGCGACATCATGCCACACGGAGGGGGAGAAGAGCTGGTCGTCCGGGTTCTGGAAGACCACGCCGATGTCGGGGTGGAAGCCGCCGGGGAGCACCGGAGCGCCGAAGACCCGCACGGTCCCGGCGTCCGGTGCCAGGACACCGCACGCGGTGAGGAAGAAGGTCGTCTTCCCGGCACCGTTGGGTCCGATCAGTCCGACCCGCTCTCCCGGTGCCACGCGCAAATCCGTGCCCCGCAGCACCTCGGGGCCGTCCGGGTAGGTGAACCGCAGCCCGGACGCGTCGAGCGCCGCGAGGTCTTCAGGGACTCCGCTGTTCCGGGGCGGGCCGGTCGTGGTCAAAGCACCTCCCAGAGGATCAGTGCGGCGGCGAGGAGCTGCGCCACCGCCAGAGCGGCAACGTCCCACGGCCCGGCCCGGACGTCGTGCCGGTGGCGCGGGGCCGCACCGTGGCCGCGCAGGATCATGGCCCTGTGGACCCGGGCCGACTGGTCGTGGCCGCGCACCAGCAGGCTCCCGGTGAGCGAACCGACCGTGGCCAGGGTGTGCCGGTCGGGGCGGCCCGGCCGGAAGCCGCGCAGCCGGGTCGCCGTGCGCATCCGGCCCAGGTCACCGCCCAGCTCGTACAGGTACCGGTAGGTCAGCAGCATCATGTCGGCGAGGAGGCTGGACAGGCGCAGGGCGCGCAGCGCGGTGACGGTCCGGAGCATCGGCGCCGTCGCGAACACCACCAGCCCGACCATGACGATGGCGGTGAACCGGCCCGCGACCAGCAGGGCATTGAGGACCCCCTCCGCGCGCACGGCGAACGGCCCCCACCGTGCCAGGACCGTCTCTCCGGAGACGAACGGCAGCACGAGCACCACCACGAGGACCAGCAGCCCCGGGTAGCGCAGGCGCCGGACCACGAAACCCAGCGGCAGCCTGGCCAGGACCACCAGCCCGACGGCGACCGCTACGAGGACGGGAACGAGCCGGGGGTCGGTGACGAAGGCGCACGCGAGGACCAGGGAACCGAGCCCCACCAGCTTCAGCCGCGGGTCCCAGCGGTGCACCGGCGAGTCGAGGTCCGCGTAGCGGTCGATGGCGTGGTTCATCCCGGCCACCCCGAGGGGCGGGGCCCGGAAGGATGGGCCCGCGGTTCCGGTTCGAGCAGCGACGGCCGCACCCGCAACAGGAAGAGCACCACCACCGCGGTGACGGCGCCCTCGATCGCCCCGAGCGGGACGTGCGCGAGGACCAGACCCACGATGGCGGCGCGCTCGGTGGCGGCGTCGATGCTGGTCGGCACCGTGGTGACGAGCAGGGCGAAGAGGATCGCGGCCGCGGCCACCAGCCCCGTGAACCCGCCCAGGAACCCGAACACGCCCGTCCAGAGCGGCCGCCGTGCGGCGGGGAGCCGGCCGCGCAGGCGGAAGAGGCCGAAGGCCAGTAGCGCGGGCAGGCCCATCATCGCCGCGTTGACGCCCAGGCTGGTCAGCCCTCCGTGCCCGAACAGGACCGCCTGGAAGAACAGCCCGACCAGGATCGCGGGGAAGGCGAACCAGCCCAGCACGACCCCCAGGAGCCCGTTGAGGATCAGGTGCACGCTGACCGGTGGTACCGGCACGTGGATCCAGCCCAGGACGAGGAAGGCCGCGGTGAACATCGCCGCCTTGGGCAGGTCGGCGGTCGGATCGCCGCGCTGCCGGATCCGGCGCAGCGAGTACCAGGTGGCGGCTGCGGTGAGCCCGAAACCGCCGATGAGCACGCTCGGCGGCAGGATCCCGTCCGGGATGTGCATCAGGCACGTTTCCGGCGGGCGAAGTACAGCGCCGTCATCACCAGGGCCCAGACGGCCAGCGCACCCATGACGGCCATCTGCAAGGGGCTGGCTTCGAGGGGACCGGCCCCGGAGGCGGTGTCACCACTGCCAGAGTCGCCCGGCCCGGTTTCGGGCTCGGGTGCCGGTTGTTCATCGGACTCGGGCGTCGGCTGCTCGTCGGGCTCGGCGAGCTCCACCTCCTCGGGCGGGGCGTCCTCCGCCACCTCGACGCGCACGGTGTCACCGTGCCCGGCCTGGCGGACCTCCACCTCCCAGATGCCCGTCTCGTCGGGCTCGAACAGGAAGACCCCCTCGGCGTCGACGCTCCCGGTCATCCACGGGTCCGAGTCGTCCTCGGGGGAGTACACGCTCACCTGGGCGTCCGTCATCGGTTCACCGGTGTCGTAGTGGGCGTCGATCCGCACGGCGTCGGTCTGCTCCTCGTCGAGCACCACCCCGTGTGCGAGGGCCTGCGCGGGCCAGCCGAGCAGGAGGAGGGCCGCGCCTCCCGCGAGGGCCGCGTGTGTCCGCCGCGTCCTGTCCCGTCTCATGCCGCAACCTCCGATGCGCGTCGGCGCGATGGAGAGAACGCGGGGGCGGGGGCGGACGCCTCTCACCTCATGATCTGATCAGACAAGACTAAATCGATCGGACCGCGGAGTACAGGTGCGATTCCGGAGCGCGGGGCGGGGGGGACGGGGAGCATCACCTCCGGCGCAGGGCGGAGACCGCGGTGGCCGCGGCGAAGATGAGCAGGAGCAGGCTCGCGGGGCCGAACACGGGCCGGGCCAGGTCGAGGAGGATATTGGCGCCGATGACCGGCGCGGTACCGATCATCCACCACAGACCCGCCATCACCGCGACCGGAAACAGGATCAGGACCACGCCGCCCCACCGCGGCGGGATGTGTCCGGCAGCCACGCCGCGGATCAGCAGCACCGCCAGCAACGGGACCAGGACGAGCGCGCCGGCGCCGATCACGGCCTCGCCCCAGTGGGGCAGGGCGACCGGCTCGATCGCGTACTCGGCCTCGCTGAGGTGGAAGCCCTCGGCGGCGGCCTCCTCCTCCGGCGGGGTGCGGGTCACCCACCAGGTCGCGATCGCCGAGGAGGCCAGGAGTGCACCCGCCTGCGCTGCGGAGACGAGGCCGGAGGGGAGGCCCGGGGAGATGCCGTACGAGAGGACCGAGGTTGGGCCCGAGGAGGGTTTCGGGGAACGGGGAGCCCGTGCGGTCAACGTGTCCATGACCCCATGCTGGCGGCCCGGGACCGGTCACGCGTGAGTGCGGCTACTCATCTCCGGGCTCCGCACTGCTCCCGTTGCCGTCCCCGGTGAGGATGTCCAGGGCGTGCTGGCGGTGGGTGGCGAACAGGGACAGCGCCGCTTCGGTGTCGCCGGAGCGCAGAGCCCGCGCGAGTTCGCGGTGCTCGCCGGGGATGTGGGCCACGTAGTCCTGGGAACTGACCCGGACCCGGTTGACCAGGAAGAGCCGCACCTGGCAGCGGATCGCCTGCCAGGCCTCCAGGAGGCGCCGGTGGCCGCTGGCGGCGTACACGGCGTCGTGGAAGGCGATGTCCAGCGAGACCAGCGTGTGGGCGTCCGCGGTTCGCTCCATGTTCTCGGCGGTCCGCTCGATCTCCGCGAGCGCCGTATCGTCGGCCCGGGCTACGGCCTCCCGTACCGCCAGCTGTTCCAGGGCGCCGCGCAGGCTGTCGAGTTCGGCGATGTCGCCGGCGGTCAGCTCGGTGACGGTGGCGCCGCGGTGCCAGGCGCTGCTGACCAGGCCTTCGACCTCCAGTCGCAGGAGCGCTTCGCGAACCGGGCCGCGGCTCACCTCCAGTGCCCGTGACAGCTCGGACTCGCGCAGCTGGCCTCCGGGCGGGTAGGTCCCGTCGAAGACCGCCTCGCGGATGCGGTCGGCCGCCTCGTCGGCCAGGCCGCGGCGGCGGGCGGGGGCGACCTGGGGACGATCGCGGCTCATGGACACCTCACCTCCGAACGTCCTAATGTTAACATTGCGACAAGTGGCCCGAACTCCTCTCTGAAAGGGTGCGCGATGACCGTGCTGGACTCTCCCATCCCGCGCTTCCACCTGGCCGTCCCGGTCGACGACCTGGCGGCCGCCCGCGGCTTCTACGGCGACGTGCTCGGCCTGTCCCAAGGGCGCAGCTCCGACAGCTGGATCGACTGGAACCTCGAGGGGCACCAGTTCGTGACCCACCTGGCCCCCGAGCGCCAGCGCCGCGTGCACAACCCCGTCGACGGCCACGACGTGCCGGTCCCGCACTTCGGCCTCATCCTCACGGTGGAGCGGTTCCAGAAGCTGGCCGAGCGCCTGCGCACGGCCGGCACCGAGTTCGTCATCGAGCCCTACGTGCGCTTCGAGGGTGAGCCCGGGGAGCAGTGGACCATGTTCCTGCTCGACCCGGCGGGCAACGCCCTGGAGTTCAAGGCCTTCGCCGACGACTCCCAGGTCTTCGCCACCTAGAGTCCGCTGTCACCTGCTGCCAGCCCGCCGCCGCGCCGGAAAACCCGTGGCGGCGGGCGATTCCGGGCACTAGGTTGCCCGGATGAGCGATGTTGAGTCAGAGCAGGTGTGGGACACCGAGACCGCGCAGAACTACGACACCCCGGGTGAGGGGATGTTCGCGCCCGAGGAGCTCGATCCGGCCGTGGACCGCCTGGCCGAACTGGCGGGCGGCGGTGCGGCGCTCGAGTTCGCCGCCGGTACGGGCCGGGTCACGGTGCCGCTCGCTAGGCGGGGTGTGCCGGTCACGGGGGTCGAACTCTCCGAGGCGATGCTCGCCCGGCTGCGGACGAAGGCCGACGAAGCGGAGATCCCCGTGACGGTCGGTGACATGGCCACCGTCTCCGTGCCGGGCGAGTTCTCGCTCGTGTACCTGGTCTACAACACGATCTCGAACCTGCTGACCCAGGAGGAGCAGGTCGAGTGCTTCCACAACGCGGCCAGGCACCTGTCCCCCGGAGGGCGGTTCGTCGTGGAGCTGGGGGTCCCCGAACTGCGGCGCCTGCCACCCGGCCAGGACGGACTGCTGTTCTCCGCCAAGACCGGTTATGTCGGCCTGGACACCTACGACGTCGTACTCCAGCACCTCGTCTCCCACCACTTCAAGTTCGGCAAGGGCCGCGAGGCACGGGTGGGACGGGTGAAGCAGAGGTACATCTGGCCCGCCGAACTCGACCTCATGGCGCGGATCGCCGGGTTCGAGCTGGAGTCACGGCACGCCGACTGGAAGGGGGCCGGGTTCACCGGGGAGTCCCGCTCGCACGTGTCGACCTACCGGCTGCCCGAGGCGGGGTGACCCCGGGGTGAGTGCCCACCCCGTGCCGTGTCCCGCGGCCGGGCGCTTGCGAGCTCTCGAACCCGCGGGTTGCTCGTCGGCTTACTCGTCGGCGCCGAAGGTGTTGTACTCGTTCGCGCGTTCCTGGCCGGAGAGGCCGTGGATGGCGTCCATGACCCGGTCGGTGATGACCCGGCGGGCTTTGCCCGGGGCCATACTGTCGAAGCCGCTGGAGAAATCCATGGGCTCGCCGAAGCGCACCGTGAAGGGGTGGGGGCGCGGCATGTTGGCGCCGATGGGCTGGACCTGTTGGGTTCCGGAGACCGCGACGGGCACGATCGGGGCCTTGGACTCGATGGCCAGGTGGGCGACGCCGGTACGGCCCCGGTAGAGGCGGCCGTCGCGGGAACGGGTGCCCTCCGGGTAGACCACGCAGGCCTCACCGTCGTTGAGCCGGTCCAGCATCATCTCCAACGACATCATGGCGTCGCGGGCGTTGCCGCGCCGGACCGGCATGGCGCCCAGGGAGCTGAACACGGTCTTGGTGATCCGCCCTTTGACACCGGGCGTCTCGAAGTAGTCGGACTTGGCCAGGAAGCGCACCGGGCGCTGGACCACCGACAGCGGGATGACGACGCTGTCCACGAAGGACAGGTGGTTGCTGGCGAGCAGGACCGGGCCGGTCATGGGGACGTTCTCACGGCCCTCGATGGTGGGTCGGCACAGCGTCCGGGCCAGGACCGAAGCCGTCTGCCGCAACGCACCGTAGAGCACGTGGTCTCCCTTTTTCTTGTCGGACAGCGCCGACAACAATGTAACGGTGACCGGTCGGTAACAATGGCTTCGGGGGTGCGGAGTGCGCCACGTCACCTACCGGGCGAACCGGGAGAATCAGTGCGGAAGAGTCGGAATCAGCTCGACAGCCGCCAGTCGGCGTTGGCCCCGCACACGACCAGGCAGGGGTTCTCGCCCGGAACGCGCCCGGCCAGCCATGCGGCGAAGGGGACGGCGGCCGCGGGTTCGGTGGCGATGCGGAACTCCTCCCAGAGGCGGGTCTGGGCACTGATGATCTCGGCATCGCTGACCAGCGCGGGCGTGACCGGGTTGGCGCGGAGCACCTCGAAGGGCACCTGACCCAGGGTGGCTGCGCCCAGCGCGGACGAGGCGACCGAATTCACCTCGGTCTGGACCGGGTGGCCGACCGCCATCGCCTCGTGCATGCTCCGGCACCCCTCGGGCTCCACCGCCACGACACTGCGGCCCTCGGCACCCAAGCGCACACCGGCGGCCAGGCCGCCGCCGCCCACGGCGACGACGATGGAATCGCACTCGGGCGCGTCGGCCGCGACCTCCAGGCCGATGGTGCCCTGGCCGGCGACCACGAGGGAGTCGTCGAAGGCGTGCAGGTACCGCACACCCTCGGACTCGGCCTGTTCCAGGGCGGCCTCGGCGGCCACGGCGTAGTGCTCGCCGACCCGGACGATCTCGGCACCGGTGGCCTCCAGGGGCGCGGCCTTGGCCTCGGGCACCGTCTCGGGGACGTACACCGTGGCGTGCACACCCAGGATCCGCGCCGCCGTGGCCACGCCCAGGCCGTGGTTGCCGCCCGAGGCGGTGATCACCCGGCTGGTGGGCGCGCCGCCGAGCAGCGCGTTGAGGGCACCGCGGAGCTTGAACGCACCCGTGCGCTGGAGGTGCTCCAGCTTCAGGCTGACCGGACGCCCGTCGACCTCGGTGTGTATCACCGGTGTGCGGCGGGAGTGCGGGGCGATCCGCTCGGCTGCGGCGCGGACGTCGATGGCCGTGGGCACGGCGGGTGCGGTCGTGGTGCTCATGCTCCCACCCTGCCCCTACTGTCCATTAACTTAAAGTTGGGTCTGCTAAATAATAGTAAGCAAGACTTTGTGTCATGCCTTGTTCTTGCTGATAGGGGAAGAGTGAGGACCGAGCGAAAGGGGAGGTGCCGTGCTGGACGCCAACCGGCTGAGGGTACTGGTGGAGATCGCGCACGCCGGATCCATCGCCGCCGCGGCCGAACGCCTCTCCTTCACCCCGCCCGCGCTCTCGCAGCAGCTCACCAAGCTGGAACGGGAGGTCGGGTGCGTGCTCGTCGAGCGCGGCCGCACCGGGGCGACCCTCACCGGGGCCGGGCTCGTCCTCCTCGAACACGGCGAACGGGTCCTCGGGGAGCTGCGCGACGCCGAGGCCGCCGTTCGCGCCGTGGCCGGGGAGCGCCCGGGCCGCCTGTCCCTGGGGGCCTTCGCCAGCGCGGGCAAGGTGCTGCTGCCCGAGGCGCTCGCGGTGTTCGGCCACGAACACCCGCACGTACGCCTGTCCCTTTCCGACATCGAACCGCCCGGCGGGCACGGCCTGGTCACCGCCGGGGACCTCGACCTGCTCGTCACCCACCGCTACCCGGGCGTGCCGCTGCCCCGAACAGGAGGCCTGCACCGGGAACGCCTCCTGGTGGACCCGCTCATGGTGGTGGCCCCCACCGGCCACCCCATCGCCGACGGCGACCTTTCCTTGGCGGACCTGGCAGACGAGGAGTGGATCTGCGGGGCGCCCGGCATCCACAACCGGGTCAGCCTGGACACCGCCGCCGCGGCCGCCGGGGTGCGCCTGACCGTGGCCTACGAGACCCAGGACTACGAGGTCGCTCTCGCCCTCATCAAGGCGGGGGTCGGCGTGGCGCTCATTCCCCAGAGCATTCTGGGCGCGGCCCGGGGCGGCGGATGGGTCAGCCGACCCCTGCGCGGTACCCACCTGGCCCGCGAGATCTACACCGTGCACCGCCGCCGACCGCCCGAGCCGGTCCCGGCCATGGTCGCGACCCTGCGGCGCACCGCCCACGCCCTCAGCAGCCGGAAGGAACCGGGTGACCGGAACGAACCGGGAAGCAGGCAGGACACGCGATGAGTCCGGGCGACATCCGAGGTCGGTACGGGACAGGATGCCGTGCACCCCGGAGAACGGAGCCCACCATGGCCGCACCCGCTGGACCGCTCGTCGTCAGTCTGCCGACCGCCGACCGCTGGCGTTCGATGGTCTTCTACCGTGACGCCTTCGGCTTCGAACCCGTGGGTGAACCGGCCGAGGACGGCGTGCCCGAGCCGCTGCAGTTCAAGCTCAACGACCAGGCCCTGCTGATGCTCGTTCCCACCGGAGGCTTCGGCTGGGTCGTGGGCGGGGATCGCCGGGTCGCACCGCCCGGCACCAGCGAGTGCCTGCTGAGCATGGCCGTCCCCGAGGAGGGCGGCGTCGCCGACGTAATGGAACGCGCCAGGAACGCCGGGGGAGAGGTCGTGACCGAACCCCAGCAGCACCCGTGGGGTTACTCGGGGGTCTGCGCCGACCTGGACGGCCACCTGTGGCAGGTCATCGTCCAACCGCCGTCCTTCCCCTGACCGGAACCGTCCCTGGCCGGCACCATCACGGTCCGCCCGGCGCCCCGTCCTACACCGGCGGGGTTCCGGGCGGCAGCGGCGCGTTCCACCGGTAGCGCAGGGACAGCACGCGCACCGTGAAGCACAGGAGCGCGCCGAACACGGCAATCCACCCCGCGCCGAACCCGGTCAGGTCCACGAGCACCACGAACCCCGCTCCGAGCATCGCCGGGATGGCGTACAGCCGTGAGTCGGCGCTGAGCACGGTGGGTACCCGGTTGAGGAGGGTGTCGCGGATCGTGCCGCCGCCCACCCCGGTGATGACGCCGAGGATCACCGCTTGGAGCGGACCGAACCCGTGTTCCAGCGCCTTGGTCGCTCCGATCACCGCGAACAGGCTCAGCCCCGCGGCGTCGAAGAGCAGGATCGGCTTGGCCAGGTGCCTGAGCTGGCGGCTGAGGAAGAACGCCAGCGTGGCCCCGGTCAGCGCGGTCACCAGGTACCTCCAGTCCTGGAAGGTCGCCGGGGTCTCGCCGAGCAGGACGTCGCGGATGATGCCGCCGCCGATGGCGGTCACCACACCGAGCGACATCACGCCGACGATGTCCACACGTGCGCTGCGGATGGCCGTCAGGGCCCCGTCCAGAGCGAAGGCGAAGACCCCTGCGAGGTCGAGGATCAGGATGATGTCTTGCGTGGACATGAGCCTGCGCCGGGTGTGGCGCTTCCTTCCGGTTCGGACCGAGGGCCAACCAAGAAGTACAGCACGGATTCGCCCGGTTCCCGCATGTCAGCGCTGTGAGGCGCCCCACGGTCGGCCCGCGGGGCGCCTCACCGTCGTCCTCCGGTGAGAGCTCGTTGCCCGGATCGACGAAGAGCCTGCGCTGGTTGGCGCCCGGTAGTGTCGGTCCATGGATGACCCTGACTTGTTGGAGATCGCCCCAGCTCTCTATCGGTTGCGTCTGCCCGGCGAACAAGCACATCTGCTCAACTCCTACATCTGGCTGGGTCCCAGAGGCGTCACACTGTTCGATACCGGATGGTCTGACAGCGCACCCCTCATCGAATCCGCGCTTCGATCCCTGGGGCGCGGCCGAAGGGACGTCGAGAGCGTCGTCCTGAGCCATTTCCATGAGGACCACGCTGGGGCCGCGGCGGAGATTTCCGAGTGGTCCAACGCTGAAGTGGCCGCGGGAGCGCCCGAGGCTCCGGTCGTCCGCGGAGCGGCGGACGGGCCAATGCCCTATTTCACCGACGCGGAGCGTGCTCTTCGCGGTGAACCGGCAGAGCCGCCGAGGGCCGCGGCCTGCCGGGTGGACGTCGAGCTGACTGATGGCGACACCATCGATTTCGGTGGTGGAGCGCGTGTGCTGCATACACCAGGGCACACACATGGGAGCGTCGCGCTGCATATCCCGGACCTTGGCGTGGTACTGACCGGTGACACGCTCGCGGAGTTCAACGGACACGTGGTGCTCGGTGCCTTCCACGTGGACCGAGCTGAGACACGGCGCTCCGCACTGCGGATCGCGGAAACCGGTGCTGGAATCGCCGGATTCGGGCACGGTGAACCCGTGCTTGCCGACGCCGCCGCGCTCATTCGGACCGCTCCGGACGCGTTCGCTGACACGCCCCATGACTGAGTTCTCAGCAGCTCGCGGGGGTAACCCGGCTCATAGGTCATCTCCTGTGACGGGTCTGCGGTAGCGCATCAGCGCCCGGTTGCAACCGCCAGCTGGACCCTGACGCGACGTGAGGCTCTAGCGTCAGCGCCATGACGATCAACGTTCTTGATACCGATGCTGGAATCGCCGCGGTACTGGAGGCACACGGCGAACGGCGTCGGGACGCGCTCCGTGACGTACTGGCGCCGATGGAGGGCATGTTCCGCTACGTCCCAGGTGAGGTCGACATGCTGCAGATGCACGCGATGGGCCTCCTCGGCTTCCCGCTCGACCGCGATGAGGAGGAGACCCGCGAGGCACTGGAACGACTGCGCGCCGCGGATGCGTGGGGTCGCATCGAGCGTGCACTTGCCGACGCCGTCGACGTGCAGCTCCGGGCGACCCCGGGCCTCCAGGTGCCGGACATCAGCGTTCTGCTCATGCTCGGAGACGTCGGCGACGAGTACTTCATGGGTCCGGCACGGGGTTTCGCTGGCAGCGGTGGGTTTTCCGGTTATATCTCCCTGAACCTGTGGCCCACTGAGGAGAACCTGGCCCGATTGGAGGCCTTGGCGACGCACGAGTTGAACCACAACCTGCGCTATGCCCCGGGTGGTGTGGCCTGGGACCCGGCGACCGTCGTGGTGGGTGAGCACGTCGTCTCCGAAGGTCTCGCCGATGCCTTCGCCCGACAACTGCACGGCGATGCCGGATATACCTCCTTCGGGCTGCCTCACCTGCACGACGACGCTGTGTTCGCCAAGGTCGTCGCCGGGCTGGAGGTCGGTGGGATGGAGAACTTCACGGCGTGGGTCCTCGGCGACGAATCCGCCAGGCGTTTCGGCGCCGAACCGGTCGGCCTTCCGATGGGTGCCGGCTACGCCGTCGGGAACCGCCTGGTCGACGCCTACCTCTCCGCGACCGGCCAGAGCGCTGCCGAGGCACTGCACGCACCGAGCCGTGACGTGATCGAGGCCGCATTGGCCCGATAGCGGTGAGACCGGCGTTGGAGGGCCGGGGCACACGTTGTGTACCTTCCGGCCGTGACGGGACGGGCGCTCGTGACGGGGCCAGCGTGTGTTCGGGCCGGTGGACCCGGTCGCCGGGGTCCGGGCGGGGACCAGGTGCGAGCCCTGACCGACCCCGCGCGCGTGTCGGGTCTTCCCGTGCCGTGCTTTCGGGGACACCATCGGGGTAAACCACCGGACCGCGGGCGGAGCGAGGCACATGGGACACCTGGACGCAATCATCATCGGTATGGGTCCGGGCGGTGAGACGGTCGCCGACCGCCTGCTCACCGAGGGAAAGCGGGTGGCGGTGGTCGAACGCGAACTCGTCGGCGGCGAGTGCGGCTACTGGGCCTGTATCCCCACGAAGGTCCTGCTGCGGTCGCCGGAAGTGCGCCAGGAGGCGGTTGGCGCCGCCGGGGTCGGTACGCCCGGTCTGGACTGGCCCGGGCTGCGCGACTACCGCGACCAGATGATCCGTCACCTGGACGACTCCAAGCAGGTCGAGAACTACCGGGAGCGCGGGGCCCTGACGTTGCGGGGCGCCGCGCGGATCGTGGGCCGGGACCCGTGGCGGGTGGCGGTCGGCGACACCGAGCACACTGCGGACCATGTCGTGGTGGCCACGGGGTCGGGCCCCCTGGTCCCGCCGATCGAGGGACTGGCGGACCTGGGCTCGGACGTGGTGTGGACCAACCGCGAGGCGACCACCCTCACCGAGATCCCCGGACGCGCTGTAGTGGTCGGGGGCAGCGCCGTCGGCGTCGAACTGGGCCAGTTCCTCGCCCGGATGGGCACGCGCGTCACCATCGTCCAGCGCGGCCCCCGGCTCCTGGACCGCGAGGATCCCCGGTTGTGCGAACTGGTCGGCGACCAGTTCCACCGGGACGGGATCACCGTCCACACCGGCAGCGAGGTCGCCTCGGTCCGGTGGGAGGACGGTGAGGTCGTCGCCGCCCTCTCCGGCGGAGAGCGGCTCCGGGCGGACGTGGTCGTTCTGGCCAGCGGGCGCGTTCCCCGAGCCGGGGAACTGGGACTGGCGGAGCTCGGCGTGGAAGTGGAGGATGGTGCGCTGCCCGTCGACGACCACTGCCGGGCCGCACCCGGGCTGTGGGGCATCGGGGACGTCACCGCCAGGTCGATGTTCACGCACGTGGCCAAGTACCAGGGCAAGGTGGCCGCCGACAACATCCTCGGCGCCGAGCGTGTGGCCGACTACACAGCCGTTCCGCGGGTGGTGTTCTCCGACCCGGAGATCGCCGCGGTGGGTCTGACCGAGGAGCAGGCGGGTGCGCGCGGTATCGATGTGACCACCGCCGAGACGGACCTGACCGCGGCCTTGGCCCGCCCTTGGACCATGGAGACGGACCCGAGCGGCACCCTGGGCCTCATCGCCGACCGCGATCACGGGGTGCTGGTGGGGGCCTGGGCCTTCGGCCCCATGGCCTCGGAGTGGATCCACACCGCCGCGCTCGCGATCCGCATGGGCCTGCCGATCGCCGCCCTACGCGACTCGATCCCGCAGTTCCCCACCTTCAACGAGGGCTACCTGAACGCTTTGGAGGCCTTGGACGTGTGAGACCCGTCCGCCCGGCGGTGTGCCCGCCGACTCAGCCTTGGAGCGCTGCGGCCTCCTCGGCTTCCACGCTCTTGTTCCACTCTGCCTTGGAGGCCTGCCAGGCGTCCTCGTCGCGGCCGAGGCGCCAGTAGCCGGAGACCGACAGGCGCTCCTCGGGGAGAGCGTGTTCCACGCGGAGAAGCCGGCGCAGGTCGCGGACGAAGTTGGCCTCGCCGTGGACGAAGGCCTGCCCGTCACCGGCGGGGAACTCCAGTGCGCGCAAGGCCGGGACGAGCTTGGACCCCACGACACCGCCCTCACGGTACAGCCAGCGGACGTGGACGCCCTCCCGGACCGCTAGGGGCTGTTCCTCGGCGGCGTTGTCTACCTCAACGAACACGTGCGCCGGGCTAGCCTCCGGCAGCGCTTCGAGGGCGGCGGCGATGGCGGGCAGGGCGCTCTCGTCCCCGGCCAGCAGGTGCTAGTCGGCCCCGGGGCTGGGGGCGTAGCCGCCGCCGGGGCCGAGGAAGCGGAGCCGGTCCCCGGGCTTGGCTCCGGCCGCCCAGACCCCGGCCAGACCGACCTCGCCGTGGTGGACGAAGTCGATGGTGAGTTCCCGGGTGCCGGGATCCCAGGTGCGCACGGTGTAGGTGCGGGTGACCGGCCACTCCGAGCGGGGGAGTTCGGCCCGGACCGCTTCGAGGTCGTAATGCTCGGGCTCGTCCGGTGCGGGCGGCGGGAACAGCAGCTTGACGTAGCTGTCGGTGGCGCCGCCGGTGGCGAACTCCGAGAGCCCCTCACCGCCCAGGACGACCCGGACCATGTGCGGGGTCAACCGCTCCACCCGCTCGACCCGGCCGGTGTGTACGGTCGCCTTCGGCCGTGCTCGCCGCTCCGTCACGGCGCCCCCTCTCGTTGGGTTAGGTAAGCCTAACCATGCCTACCTTAGGGGTCGCCTCGGCGGTGGGCAAACTGGAACCGGGCACGCCGGAGGCGGGCAGACCCCAGGGGCGAGGGTTCTCAGTGGGTCTTCGCGTGCGGCTCGGTGCGGTCGGCCCCGGTGAAGGCGTCGTGCAGGTCGACATCCCGCTCGTCGGCCCCCGCGCGCACAGCCGCCAGCCACGCCGCGCCGCCGGACGTGCACCCGGCCAGCATCACCCGCGATCCGGTGCCCATGGTGAGCTTGTGGGTCAGGGCTTCGCGTACCGGGGCGGAGCGCGCGAGGACGGATCCGGCCAGGACCACGGGCAGGTGTTCGCCGGGCACGCGCACCTGGTGCACCGACTGGGCCAGGTGGCCCGCCGCGGCGTTCACGATCACCTCGGCCGCCCCGTCGTGGAGCGCGTGGGCGTCGGTGACCAGCGGGGCGAGTTCGGCCAGGCCGATCGGCGGGCCGGAGGTGAGGGTGCGGGCGAAATTGCGCGCGTGCTCCTCGGGCCACCGGTCCGTGTCGTTTGGCCGCTGACCGGGGATGACCCGCTTGGCAACGGTACGGGCCAGCGGGCTGAGCTCCCCGCCCAGGCTGAGCTGGCGGGCGGTCTCCTTGGCCGCTTGGTGGCCGATCCAGAAGGCCGACCCCTCGTCGCCGATCAGCCAGCCCATGCCGTCCGCGGACCTGCCGCGGCGCCGCCCCTCGACCCGGGTGGCGATCGCTCCGGTCCCGGCGATGAGGACGGTGCCGTCACGTTCCAGGGTGCCCGAGGCGAAGGCGACCGTGTCGTCCCCGGTGAACTCCTTCCCGCTCGGCTCCAGTCCGGCCTTGGCCAGGGCGCTTTCCAAGCGGGCCCGGACGGTGTCGTCGCGCAGGGCCGAAACGCCGGCCAGCCCGATCACGCCCGCCGCCACGGCCTCCCGAGCCCAGGGCCCGGCCCGGTCCAAGGCAGTGCCGACCGCCTCGGTCAGTTGCTCGCCCGCCCGCTCGGCTCCGTGCGTGTTGGGGTTGGCACCTCCGGCCCAGCCTTCGCCGAGGCGTTCACCGCCCAGGGTGGTCACCAGCGCCCGGGTGGTGGTGCCCCCGGCGTCCACCCCCACGACGAGGGCGGGGCCGGCGGGGGGAGGGGGCGTCTCTCGTGTCGTCACATCCGAAACGTGCCCCGCCGGTGTGCGGGTTACTCGCCCTCGACGCGGGCCAGCGCGAGCGCGGACCGGAGGGCCTCCCTGACGGCCTCATCGTCCAAGGGGTCACCGGTGACCAGGAGGCGCAGGTACAGCGGGGCGGCCAGTGCGCGCACCAGCAGGGCCGGTTCGGTTCCTTGAGGGAGTTCCCCGCGGGCCACGGCACGCTCCACCACGGGCTTGGCCCGCTCGATCCGGTCGGCGAACATCCGGTCCCGCACCAGGGCGACCTCGGGGATGCGCACGGCGTCGGCGAGCATCGCGGCGACGACGGACCCGGCGGGCGAGGCGAGCATGCCGACCAGCGCGGAGGCCATCGCCCGCAAGTCGCCGTCCAGGGACCCGGTGTCCGGTATGGGTACGTCGGCGGCGACGAAACCGCTCAGCGCGTCCGCCACGAGCTCCTGCCGGTCGCCCCAGCGCCGGTAGACCGTGGTCTTGTGCACCCCCGCGCGCAGAGCCACGGACTCTACGGAGAGTCCGGCGTACCCCTTCTCGCCCAGCTCCGCCAAGGCCGCCTCGGTGACTGCGGTTCGAACCTTGGCGCCCCGGCCGACCTGGCCGGTGCGCGAACGCGGTGCCTCAACCACGCGGATCCTCCGTTCCACCGGTGGCCTTCCCACCGGAGATATCCCTTGCGGCCCCGGGGAGGGGCCCGCATACTGAAGATATCGCAACAAAAAGTTGCGATATCGGATCGGCCCGCCCTACCCGAGGAGTGACGCGACCGTGTCCACGATCTACCGCTACACCACGCCCGTACCCAAGGACGGGGCCACCGGGACGGTGGCCGCGGTCTACGCCCAAATCAGAGAGGACTTCCTCCTGGCCGATGGGCCGTTGATGACCCTGTCGCGCGCGCCTGAGATCCTCGCGCCGACCTGGGCGCTGCTCCGCGAGGCCGAGATCGCCGGCCCCGTCTCCCGGGCCGACCGGGAGGTCGTCGCCGTCGCGGTCTCCGCCGCCAACGACTGCCCTTTCTGCCTCGACGCGCACACCGCGCTGGGCCACTCCGTCGGCGAGCACTCCGCCGCCGAGAGCCTCCACGGGGGAGGCCGCCCCAGCGACCCTGCCCTGGCCGCGCTCGCTGACTGGGCCGCGGCCTCCGCCCGGCCGGGGGAGCGGCTGCCTGTGGCACCCTTCCCCGCCGAACACGCTCCGGTCTTCGTGGGCACCGCGCTGGCCACACACTTCATCACCCGGATCGTCTCCTCGCTCTTGGAGGAGCGTGTGGGTCCCGGCGTCCACCGGTCGAAGGCCGTCCGCAGGCTGATGGGCAGGTTCGTCCGCAAGAGCGCCCCGATCCCACCCGGCCGCTCGCTCGACCTGCTGCCCGAGGTCAGCAGGGAAGCCCCCACGTGGGCGGGGACCGGACCGATCGGTACCGCCTACACCGCGCTGAGCGAGGCCGTCGACGGGGCCGACCTGTCCGAGGCGGTGCGCGTGCTGGTGCAGGAGGAGACCGCCGCCTGGGACGGCACCCCGCCACCCGTGTACAGCACCTGGCCCGAGGAAGCGCTGGCCGGGCTCTCCGAGCGCGACCGGGCCAACGCCGGGCTGGCCCTCAGGGCGGCGGTCACCCCGTACCGGATCTCCGACGCCCATGTGGGTCAGTGGCGCCGGTTCGGCGGGGACGACGCCGACCTCATCCGGGTCGTCGCCTTCGGGGCCCTCGCCGGGACCGAACGGATCCGGGCATCCCTGGAGGCGCGCACGGCCAAGGCCTGACGAAGCGCGCACGACCAAGACCCGGGTCCACGGGAAAGAGTCCGGAAATGCTGGTCGGGGTCGTCGAAAAGGGGTGGCCCGGGTCACCCCTGCGCTGCAAGGGTGGCGGGTATGGACGCGCAGCACATCCCCCGCACTGGACACACCGAAGGCACACCCTGGACCGTCCGAGGCGTCGACCCTGAGGAGTTCCCCTCCGTGGTCGGCGTCTACGCCGAGCCGATGCTCGTCGCCGCCGACGACGAGCTCGAGGCCGAACGCGAACACCCGGTCGCCGAACACGACCGCATCCTCGTCGCCACGGACGGTGACCGCATGGTCGGCACCACCGCCGCCTACACCCTGGACATGACCCTCCCGGGAGGTCCGCGCGCGGTCGCCGGGGTCACCGGGGTCGGCGTGTGGCCCACCCACCGTCGCCGCGGCGTCCTCACCGCCCTCATGCGCCGCCAACTCTCCGACATCCACGCCCGCGGAGAGGCGGTCGCAGCGCTCTACTCGTCCGAGGACGCCATCTACGGCCGGTACGGCTACGGTCTGGCCGCCTTCGAACTCTCCGCCCGGATCCGCCGACCCTACGCAGTGCTGCGCTCCGACGCCCCCGGCGACGCCGCGCTCTCCGTGGAACTGCTGCCCGCCGCCGAGGCCCGACCGGCCCTCGACCGGCTCCACCGCGAGACCGTCACCGCCCGCGTGGGCCAGTTCGCACGCAGCGATTCCTGGTGGGGGCGCATCCTCAAGACCGGTGCCCCTTGGGCGGCCGTGGTCAGCGGCCCCGACGGCCCCCAGGGATACGCCCTCTACTCCACCACCAACTACCGGGCCGCTGACGGCACCGACGCCAGGGTCGACGTCAGGGAAATCGTCTCCACCACCCCCGCGGCGCGCGTCGCCCTGTACCACCACGTCTTCTCCCGTGACCTGGTCACCCGGATCTCCTTCCGCTCCCTTCCGGCCGACGACCCGCTCACCAACCTGATCGCCGACCGCGACCGGCTGGTCGAAACGGCCCAGGAGTCCCTGCGGATCCGCCTGGTCGACCTGCCCCGGGCCCTCGCCGACCGCCCCTACGCGGCCCCGGTCGATGTGACCCTGGCGGTGCGGGACGTCCACGCACCCTGGAACGACGGCACCTGGCACCTGCGCACCGGGCTCGACGGCGCCACATGTGAACGCGCGTCCCAGGGCGCCGACCTCACCCTGGACACCGCCCACCTGGGATCGGTCTACCTCGGCCAGCGCTCGCTGACGGCCCTGGTCGACGCCGGACTCGTCACCGAGCACACCCCCGGCGCCGCTACCCGCCTCGACACCGCCCTGCACCTGCCGCGCGCGGCCTACTGCGGGCTCAACTTCTAGATCTACCGGTGTCCGGTCACGGGCGCGCCGGTCACAAAACCTGTGGCCGCTCCAGAGGGACCGCTGATATGCCTTATCCATGGGCGAAAACGAGAAGGTCGGCCGCACCGTCCCGGACCCGGGTTGGACCGTGCGCCACAGCGACCGCGACGAGTTCACCGAGGCGATGCGGGTGGTCGGTCAGGCCCTCCTGTTCCCCGACAGCCCGGAGACCTTGGTCGAGCTGGCGCGCCCGCTCCACGACGCCATGGGCTACGAGCGCCTCCTGGTCGCCGTCGACGACCGGGACGGCGACGACGGGGTCATCGGATCCACCAACTACTTCCCCCTCGACATGACCATGCCGGGCGGCCCCGCCCCCGTCGCCGGGGTCACCGGGGTCGGCGTGTGGCCCACCCACCGCCGCCAAGGGGTACTGAGCGCGCTCATGCGCCGCCAGCTCGCCGACATCCACGAGTCCGGGGTGCGCTACGCCGCCCTGTGGGCCTCGGAGGGCTCCATCTACGAGCGTTTCGGCTACGGCAACGCTTTCGCGGAACTGCAGACCAGTATCGGCCGACCGCACACCGTGCTGCGCGCCGACGCGCCCCGCGACCCGGACCTGCGGACCGTCCTGGGCGAACCGGAGCAGGTCCGCGCCGACCTCGAGCGGGTGCACGACGAAGTCGCCCGGACCCAGATGGGCCAGATCCGCCGCACCGAACCCTGGTGGGACCGCGCCCTGCGCGACGGCCCAGTACAGCGCGGGGAACAGGGGCAGCTGATGGCCGCGGTCGTACGCGGCCCCGACGGGCCGCTCGGCTACGCCCTCTACCGGACCAAGGGCGACTGGGCGGACGACGGCGCCCGCGGCGAGGTGCACGTCCGGGAGATCACCGCGACGGCCCCCGCAGCCTGGACCGCCCTGTTCGAGCACCTGTTCAGCCGCGATCTGACCAACCGGGTGGTATTCGGCTTCCTCCCGGCGGACTGCCCCCTGCACCACCTGCTCACCGACCGCGGCCGGGCCGCGCTCCAGTACTTCCCCTCCCTGTGGCTGCGGCTGGTGGACCTGCCCGGAGCCCTGTCCGAGCGGCCCTACGCGATGCCCTTCGAGGCGGTCGTGGACGTCACCGACCGGTACGCACCGTGGAACGCCGGACGCTGGCGGGTCAAAGCCGACTCCGAGGGGGCCCGGGTGGAGCGCACCGAGGCGGCACCTGACCTGTCCCTGGACACGTTCCACCTCGGCGCCGCCCACCTCGGTCAGACTCCGCTCACCGGTTTCCTGCATTCGGGCCTGGTCACCGAGCACACCCCGGGCACGGTCACCCGCATCGACACCGCCCTGCACCGTTTCGACGCGCCCTTCTGCGGCGTCATCTTCTAGCCGAGGGCCGCCATGGCACCATCGTGGTGGTTCCCTTAGCCGAGCACCGAGGAGAGTGGTGAACGTGAGCGACGTGTTGCAGGGCGAGTACGTGCCGAGTGCGTCGAAGTGGGTCCGCGACCAGGTGGATCTGTACGAGCGCACCGGCGGCCGCGAGGGCAACACCCTGCTGGACACCGGGATGCCGGTCGTCATCGTGACCATGCGGGGCCGCAGCAGCGGCAATGTCCGCAAGGTCGCCCTCATGCGGGTCGAGCACAACGGAGAGTACGCGCTGGTGGGGTCCGTGGGCGGCGCGCCCAAGGACCCCGTCTGGGTGCACAACCTGCGCGCGGCCCCCGACGAGGTGGCCATCCAGGACGGCCCCGAGCCCTTCGCCGCCCGGGTCCGGGAGATCGAGGGCGAGGAGCGGCAGGCGTGGTGGGACCGCGCCGTGGAGGCGTTCCCGCCCTACGCCGACTACGACCGCAAGACCGACCGGCACATCCCGGTCTTCGTCGCCAGCAAGAAGGACTGACCTGGCCCGGGGCTGGGGGCCACGGCGCGTCGGGACCGCAGTACGTCCCGTTAGCTGTCGGGTACCCCGGACTCCGGCGGGACGGGAACCTCCGTGCCCAGGAGCACCGACGCCAACGTCTTACCGTGGGCGTCCAGGTGCAACGACGTGGTCACCGTGTCATCGGATGCTCGGGCGCACACGATCACCAGCGCCCGCACGCGGTCCATCCGGTGCACCTCCACCGGACCGCGCACCCGTTCCGCCAGAGCCTCCCCGACCCGCTCGGGGGTCAGCTCCGCGCACAGTACCGGGTACCAGCGTTCCTCGCGGGCGATGACGGAGAGCGTGTTGAGGTTGCCCTTGTCCCCGGCCCTGGCGTGGGCGATCTGGTGCAGACGGACGCTCCCGCCGTCCCTTTCCGGACGACTCACTTGGCTGCCTCCCCGAAGTAGGTGGTGCGGGGCTCGACCAGATCGCGCCCCACGGTGGTCGACAGGATCCCGATGACCTCGGTGCTGCGGGTGCGCACACCGCCGCCCCCGGCCGGACCGCACGTGTACAGTGCGCCGACCTCCTCCTCGACCGCCTCCGCGCCGACCCGGTCCGGGGCGGCGCCCGCCACTCGCAGTCGGCACTCGCCGACCTCGTCGGGGGTGTCCGCGCCGCCGATGACGTCCACCCGCACCGGCACGCGACCGGCCAGGCGTTCGCGGACCACCTCGCCGGCCAGCCGGGCACGGGCCCGCGCGCCGGGCCCCGCGTAGGAGATCTCGCCCTCGCCGCGGAAACCGGCCCGGTAGCCGACGCTCGCCTTGAGCCGGTCCGGTCGCGCGCGACCGCGCGCCCCCGAGACCCGCACCCGGTCCGCGCCCGCCTCGGCCAAGCGCACCCCGGTCATGTCCAGGGTCACGTCCGGAGTCAGGTAGGCGGCTGGATCGGTGACCTCGTAGGTCAGCTGCTCGGTGACCGTCATCCGGTCCACCCGCCCGCCGGTGCCCGGGTTCTTGGTGAGGACCGCGGAACCGTCCGGTGCGACCTCGGCCAAGGGGAACCCCAGGTTCGCCAGGTCCGGGACGTCCTTGAGTCCGGGGTCGGCGAAGTAGCCGCCGGTGACCTGACCGGCGCACTCCAACAGGTGCCCGATCAGACTGCCCGCCGCGAGCAGCCCTTCGTTCCGCGGATCCCAGCCCAGGGTGTCGAGCAGCGGGGCCAGGAACAGCGAGGGGTCGGCCGCCCGCCCCGCGATGACGATGTCCGCGCCGTCGGCCAGGGCTGGCAGTAGGGCCTCGGCGCCCAGGTAGGCGTTGGCCGAGACCAGTTCGCCGTGGGACTCCAGCGGTCGGCCGTCCTCCCAAGCCGGGGCCGACCGGTCGATCCGGTCCAGGACGTCGTCACCGGTCACCGCGGCGATCCGGGGGGACACCTCCAGTTCGCGGGCGAGTTCGTGGACCGTCCGCGCGGCCCCGACCGGGTCGGCCGCCCCCGCGTTGGTCACCAACCGGGTGCCCCGGTGGGCCAGCGGTTCCAGCAGCAGGGCCAGCCGTCGGCGCAGCAGCGGGTCGTAGCCGGGGCCGGAGCCGTCGGTGGCGCGCAGGGAGGCCAGCGACACCGTCCGCTCACCCAGGCACTCCAAGACGAGGGTGTCGAGAGCTCCCCGCTCCACCAGGTCGACGGCGGGTTCGAGGCGGTCGCCCGCGAACCCCGCTCCACAGCCGATGCGGACACCTTGGGGCACGTGATCTCCTCACATTTCGTATGCGGATTGCGTTCAGGATCAAGAGACCCAGAGCGGGATGACACCCATCGCCACAGCGGAGCCGAAGACCACCAGGCTCACCAGCCACACCCACGGGAAGAGGAACCGGATGTGCGAACCGATGGGGACGCCGGTGAGCCCCACCAGGAGGTAGAAGGAACCGGTCATCGGGCTGATCGGGAAGCCCACAGTCTCCTGACCGGTGATGGAGGCCTGGGCCACGTCGATCGGCGGCACACCGAAGCTCTCACCGACGGCGATCAGGACCGGCATCACCGCGAAGTAGTAGGCGTCCGGCCCGAAGATCAGGCTCATCGGTACCGCGAGCACCCCGATGAGCAGGGGCAGCCCCGGGCCGAGGGAAGCGGGCATCGCACCGGTCATGGATTCGGCCATGGCCTGGATCATGCCGCTCTCCTCCATCACACCGAGGAAGACGCCGGCGGCGAGCAGCGTGCTGGCCATGAGGATCGCCCCTCTGGCGTGGGAATCGATCCGGGCCGTCTGTTCCTTCATGCCGGGGTAGTTCAGGGCCAGGGCGATTACCAGGGCCAGCATGAACACCAGTTCAGGCGGCATGATGCCCGAGATCAGCACACCGATGGTGGCCAGGGTCAGGACCGCGTTGACCCAGTACAGCCGTGGGCGCAGCAACTCGGGGCTCTCGGATTCGTAGTCCGGACCCTGGCCCCGGTCCTGGTCCGGTCCCTCCCCGGGGCCGTCCGCTGAATGGCCGCCCCCTCCGCCCTGGGACGGGATCCGGTGCTCCTCCGTGGGGGTGTTGAGCCGGTTGCGCTCGCGAACGCCCAGGTAGTAGGCGATAGCCACGCAGGTGACCATGCCGATCACCTGCGCGGGGATGAGCGGCACCCACAGGTCGTTGGCGGGAATCCCGGTGGTCGTCGCGGCCCGCGCGGTCGGTCCTCCCCAGGGGACGAGGTTCATGATCCCCGCGCCCAGGCCGGTGAGCGCCGCCAGGACCAGCCTGCGCATACCCAGTGCGTCGTACAGCGGCAGCATTGCCGGGATGGTGATGAGGAATGTGGTCGCGCCTGCGCCGTCGAGGTGGGCCACCATCGCCAGGACCACCGTGGCCACCGCGATAGTCACCGGGTTGTTGCCCGCGAACCGCAGCACCCGGCGCACGATCGGGTCGAAGAGCCCGGCGTCGCGCATCACCCCGAAATACAGGATGGCGAACACGAACATCGCCGTGGTGGCGGCCACCCCGTTGATGCCTTCGCTGGCGAAGGCGGCGACCTCGCCGGGGCCGAACCCCATGAGGAAGGCCGCCGCGACGGGGACGCCGATCAGGGCGACCACCGCGCCCACGCGGTTGGACAGCAACAGCACGAGAACGACGGAGATCGTCGCGAATCCCATGGCGGTCAGCATGCGGAGGGCTCCTCAGGTCTGGGGGGTGAGCGTGGGATGGGCCACATGTGCCCCATGTTTCCCCCGAGTTTCCGTGCATGTCCAGCATGGAATCGGCAAGCACCTATGCTCTGGAGGCATGGATCTCACCCTGAGGCAGCTCCAGGTCTTCGCGGCCGTCGCCCGCCAAGGAAGTTTCACCGGGGCGGCCGATCAGCTCCATGTCGCCCAGTCGTCCTTGAGCCGTACCGTCATCTCGATGGAGCGCACGCTGGGTGTGCCTCTGCTGGAGCGCACGACCAGGCGGGTGCGCTGCACGCCGGAGGGGACGGAGGTGCTCGCGGTGGCCGAACGCCTGCTGTCCCAGCACCGGGCGGAGATGAACGGCCTGGAGCGCTATCTGCGCGGCGACCGGGGCACGGTGACCGTGGCGACGCTGCCCTCACTGGCCGCGACCCTGCTTCCCCCGGCCATCGTCCGCCTGCGCCGGGAGGTTCCCGGGATCGACGTGCACGTCCTGGACGGCATGTCCGAGGCCGCGCTGGACCGGTTGGCGGCGGGGGAGTGCGACCTGGCCCTGGTGGCGGTCGGCCGCCCCCGCCCCGGTACACGCTCGGCGCCGCTGGCCAGGGACCGGTTCCTGGCGGTCCTGCCCCCGGAACACGTCCTCGCCGACCAGGCCGTTCTGACCTGGTCCGCCCTGGCCGCCGAGCCCTTCGTGGTCACCGGCGGGGACTCCAGCGTCCGCATGGCCGTCGAGGACGCCCTGCGCGACGCGGGCGTCCTCGACCCGCACCTCATCCAGGCGAGGAACATATCGACGGTCGGGGGGCTGGTTTCCGCCGGGATCGGGGTCTCGGCGCTGCCTGCGCTGGCCCTGCCCCTGTTGGGTTTCGCCGAGCACGTCCGGGTGCCGCTGGAGTCCCCCGCGACGGAGCGAGGCATCAGCGTGGTGGTCCCCGAGAACCGGCCCACGAGCCCCGCCGCCGCGCGGCTCCTGGGCGTGTTGCGGAGCATGCGCGAGGAGGGGCATCCCCTGCCCGAGGGTGCGGACTGGGAGCGCTGACGCCGGTGCGGTACCCGGGCACGGGGTCGGGTCGGGGTGGCCGACTCAGGTCCGCAGGGCCTTGACCAGGCGGTCCACGTCCTCTTCGGTGTTGTACAGGTGGAAGCTGACCCGCAGCCGTCCGTCGCGGACGGAGGCGGCGATCCCCGTTTCGGCCAGGCGCTCGGCGATGCCCTCGGTGGCGGAGACCGAAGCGATCGCCGAGCCCGTCTCGGCGAGCTCCATCGCGGCGCGGAACCGTGCGCCCAAGGCGACGTCGTGGGCGTGGACGGTCGCCACCCCGACCTCGTTCAGCAGGTCCAGTCCGGGCGCCAAGCCGATCCAGGCGGGCCACACGGGTGCCAGGTCCAGGCGGCGCGGCCCCTCGGCCAGGCGCAGCCGGCCGCTGTAGAGCGCGTCCCACGGTTCGGCGTCCGCGTACCAGTTGGGGGCGAGGGGCGCGAGCGTGGCCAGGGCCTCCGCGCTCCCGGTCAGGAAGGCCGCCCCTCGGGGGCCCAACAGCCACTTGTACGTGCTGCACACGAGAAAGTCCACGCGGTCCGCCGGCAGCGGGAACCAGCCCGCCGACTGGCTGGTGTCCAGCATGAGGCGGGCGCCGTGGTCGGCGCAGGCCGTTACCAGGTCCTCGACGGGGGCGAGCGCCCCGGTGGCCGACTGGGCGGCCGCCACCGCGACCAGCGTGGTGGCCGGGCCGACCTCCTCGGGCAGGCGTTCGAGAGGGACCTGCCGCACCCGGACCCCGTGCGCCTGACGGGCCAGGAAGGGAAAGGACACGGAGGCGAACTCGCCCTCGGCGAGAAGGACCTCGGATCCGGGCGGCAGACTCGCGGCGATCGTCCCGACGAACTGTGCGGTGTGCGTGCCCACCGCGACCCGGTCGGCGGTGACCCCGGCAAGCTTCGCGTACGCGGCCCGGGCCTGATCGACGAGGCCGTCGACCGCGCCGGGGGAGAAGTTCCCGGTGGCGATCTCGTGCGTGTGCTGTTCCAGGGCCTGGCGGGCCCGCGCCGGTAGCAGGCCGTGCGTGGCGGTGTTGAGGTAGGTGTTCTCGGCGGAGAACTGGCTCTGTGCTGCGCGCAGGCGGGTGCGGCCGGTGTCGTCCATGCGCCGATGCTTACAGGTGGGCGGGTCCCGCTCAAGGTCCATTCCGGGCGGCGGGTGGGATCCAATTCCGTCAGCCGCCCCGGCGCTCAACTGCGGAACTTGGCCTTGGCGTCGGTGGATCCGGCCATCAGCTTGTTGAGCAGGCGGACCAGTTCGCGGCGCTCCTCGGGTTCGAGGGACTCCGCCCACGCGCTCTCGCGGCGGTTGTGTGCGCGGAAGACACCCAGGATGGCGCCGTATCCGGCCTCGGTGAGGCTGAGCTGGAGGGCCCGGCGGTCGTGCGTGGCGCGTTCGCGGGTGAGCAGGCCGTCGCGTTCGAGGGTGTTGAGCAGCGCGGACAGGGCGGCGCGGCTCATGCCGGAGATCTCGGCGGTGGTCTTGGCCTCCATGGGGCCGGCCAGCCAGAGCGCGAAGAGCACGCGGAAGCCCGGCCAGGTCCAACCCCGGGGTCGGTGGACGGAGGACTCCAGGTCGTAGATGACCATGCTCGTCGCCCGGTTGAGGGTCAGGACCATGCGCATGGCCTCGGCGTTGACCGAAGGTAGCTCCCTTTCGGCCTTCTGCACCGCGTAGTCCACGAATGACCAGAAGGTGAGATCGCTGGGGGGTGCGGCGTTGTGAGTCACGGAACCAGCCTAGTGCCCGGATGTGTTCGTCGTTCGGCGCGTCTTTGCCTCGCGGTCGTTCCACGGTTCCATGGGTAACCTTCCTGTGTGATCTGCATCACGTGTCTGTCGGTCGTGGACCTCTTGGCTCTGTGGCGTAGGGCACGTTAGAGTCAGATTCATCAAACGTTTGATCAATTGGGTGGCGACAGCCGCCCGCGACACGTGAAGGGCCTGACCATGGCAGCCAAGCCGTTCGCCTCATCCGCCGACACCGAGGCCAAGGAGCAGACCCTCGAAGTCCTGGCCGACGGCGTCTACGCGCTCACCGCAGAGGGCGACCCCAACGTGGGCGCCATCGAGGGCGAGGACTTCGTCGTGGCCTTCGAGGCCCTGGCCACCCCCACCGCCGCCAAGGAGTGGCTCGCCCAGCTCCGCGAGCACACCGACAAACCCATCCGCTACCTGGTGCTCTCGCACTACCACGCGGTCCGCGTCCTGGGCGCCAGCGCCTTCGACGCCACCGTCATCCTCACCCACGAGAAGACCCACGAGCTCATCCGCGAGCGCGGCAAGGAGGACTGGGCCAGCGAGTTCGGCCGCATGCCCCGCCTGGCCAAGGACGCCGACTCCGTCCCCGGCCTGACCTGGCCCACCCAGACCTTCGCCGACCGCACCACCATCGACCTCGGCGGCGACCGCGGCGAACTGGTCCTCGAGTACTTCGGCCGCGGCCACACCGAGGGCGACATCGTCGCCTGGCTGCCCAAGCAGAAGATCCTCTTCGCGGGCGACCTCGTCGAGGCCCAGGCCGCCCTGTACACCGGCGACGCCTTCCACAAGGACTGGGCCGGACCCACCCTCGACAGCGTCAAGGCCCTGGAGGCGGAGATGCTCGTCGGCGGCCGCGGCGCCGTCAGCCGGGGCCGCACGGAGGTCGACGCCGCCATCGAGCAGACCCGCAACTTCCTCGACGTGATGATCCGCGAGGTCGGCGCCGTCCACGAGCGCGGCGGCACCCTCAAGGAGGCCTTCACCGCCACGCACGCCGCGCTGGTCGGAGACTACGGCCACTGGCCGATCTTCGAGCACTGCCTGCCCTTCGACGTCTCCCGCCTCTGGGACGAGTTCAGCGGTATCGAGCGCCCCGTCATCTGGACCGCGGAGCGCGACCGCGAGGTCTGGGACCAGCTGCAGAGCTGACCCCGCCGGAGGGCCGTCCCCTTTCCACCGCCCCACCGCGCCCGTACGGGGCGCCCCACGAACGGAGCCCACCATGCGTCCCCCAGCGCCACGCACCCCAGCCGACCCGTCCGCCGACCCCGTCCTGGTGCTCGGCGCGGGACCGGTCGGCCAGACCGCGGCCCTGCTGCTGGCCCGCCGTGGGGTCCCCGTACTGGTCGTGGACGGCCGCCCCGAACGCGACGCCGTCGGCTCCAAGGCCATCTGCCAGCAACGCGACGTCCTCGACGTGTGGGAATGGCTCGGCGGCGGCGCGATCGTGTCGGAGGGGCTGACCTGGGACACCGCCCGCACCTTCTACCGCGGGCACGAACTCTTCAGCGTCCGCCTCCCCGACCCCGGGGCCTCGTCCCTGCCCTCCTTCGTCAACCTCTCCCAGTCGCGCACCGAGGAGGTCCTCGACGAACTCCTCGTCGAGGCGGGCGTGGCGATCAGCTGGGGCCACGAGGTCACCGGCATCGACCAGGACGCCGAAGGCGTCACCGTCGAGTGCGCCACCCCCAGCGGCCCGGTGCGCCTGCGCGGCTCCCACGCCCTGTCCTGCCTGGGCGCGCACGGCGGCGTCGTCCGCGACGCCCTGGGCGTCGACTTCTCCGGCACCAGCTTCGACGACCGCTTCCTCATCTGCGACATCCGAGCCGACCTCGGCGACTGGGAACGGGAGCGCCGCTTCTACTTCGACCCCGAGTGGAACCCGGGCCGCCAGGTCCTCATCCACCCCTGCCCCGACTCGGTCTTCCGGATCGACTGGCAGGTCCCCTCGGACTTCGACCTCGAAGCCGAAGAAGCCAGCGGCCGCCTGGACGCGCGCATCCGCCAGATCATCGGGGACACCCCCTACGAGATCGCCTGGCACTCGGTGTACCGCTTCCACACCCGCGTGGCCGACCGTATGCGCTCCGGCCGGGTCCTGCTCGCCGGGGACAACGCCCACCTGGTCGCGCCCTTCGGCGCCCGCGGACTCAACTCCGGGGTCCAGGACGCCGAGAACGCGGCCTGGAAGCTCGCCTACGTCCGAGGCGGCTGGGCCGGGGGCGAGCTCCTGGAGAGCTACCACACCGAGCGCCACGCGGCCGCTCTGGAGAACGCCGAGATCACCAGCGCCACCATGCGCTTCCTGGTCCCGCGGGACGAGGCCGAGCACGAGCGGCGGATCAGCGTCCTGGAACGGGCCGTCGGCGAAGCCGAAGCACACCCGCACGTCGACTCCGGGCGCCTGGCCGAACCCTTCTGGTATACCGAGTCCGCGCTCACCACCGCCTGCCCGGAACGCCCCTTCGGCGGCCGCCCACCGCGCGGACAGGCCCCCGCGCCCTGCCCCGGCGTGATCCTGCCCGACGCGCCCGTCGCCCTGCCCCACCGCCCCGACCTGGACCGGCTCCGGCCGCTGCTGCGCGAGGGCATGACGCTGCTGGTGGGCGCCGCCCCCGAGGGCACCGACGCCGCACTGCTCCGCGACGCCGTGCACACCGCCGCCACCGAGGCCACACCGGCCCCCGTCACCACCCTCCACATCGACGAGATCGACGCGACCGGTGCCCTGCGCCGCGCCCTGACCCCGGAACCCGGCCAGGTCTGGCTGGTACGCCCCGACGCCCACGTCGCCGCCGTCGTCCCCGGCAGCGACCCGGGTGCCGTCCGCAGGGCGGTCCGCGCCGCCCTCGGCCACCCGGCCACCGACACAGCCAGCACCGTTCCAGCCTGACCCGACCACCAAGGAGGACCCGGACATGGCCTACTACCGCCAGGTCGGCGAGGTGCCCCGCACCCGCCACACCCAGCACCACAACCCCGAAGGCGGCCTCTACTACGAGGAGCTGATGGGGGAGGAGGGCTTCTCCTCCGATTCCTCGCTGCTCTACCACCGCGCGATCCCTTCGGCGATCGTCGACGCCGCCGAGTGGGAGGTCCCCGACCAGTCCCGCAAGCGCAACGCCCCGATGGTGCCGCGCCACCTCAAGCTCCACGACCTGTTCCAGGGCCAGGAGTGGAAGGCCAACGACGTCGTCGAGTCGCGCCGCCTCGTGCTCGGCAACGACGACGTACGCATCTCCTACGTCGTGGCCGGAGCGCCCTCGGAGCTGTACCGCAACGGCCTCGGCGACGAGTGCGTCTACATCGAGTCCGGAACCGCCCGAGTGGAGACGGTCTTCGGGGCGCTGGAAGTGGGCCGCGGCGACTACGTCATCCTGCCGCGCGCCACCACCCACCGCTGGGTGCCCACCGGCGACGAGCCCCTGCGCGCCTACGCGATGGAGGCCAACAGCCACATCGCGCCGCCCAAGCGCTACCTGTCCCGCTACGGGCAGCTCCTGGAGCACGCCCCCTACTGCGAGCGCGACCTGCGCGGCCCCACCGAGCCCCTGCTCGTCGAGGGCGAGAACGTGGACGTGCTGATCAAGCACCGCGGCGACGGCCCCGGCGGGATCTCCGGCACCCGCTACACCTACCCCACGCACCCCTTCGACGTGGTGGGCTGGGACGGCTGCCTGTACCCCTACGCCTTCAACATCGACGACTTCCAGCCCATCACCGGCCGCGTCCACCAGCCGCCGCCCGTCCACCAGGTTTTCGAGGGCCACAACTTCGTCATCTGCAACTTCGTACCGCGCAAGGTCGACTACCACCCCAGCGCCATCCCGGTGCCGTACTACCACTCCAACGTGGACTCGGACGAGGTCATGTTCTACTGCGGCGGCGACTACGAGGCGCGCAAGGGATCGGGCATCGGACAGGGCTCCATCTCCCTGCACCCCGGCGGCCACTCGCACGGCCCCCAGCCCGGAGCCTACGAGCGCAGCGTGGGCGCCGAGGCCTTCGACGAGCTCGCCGTCATGGTCGACACCTTCCGCCCGCTCGACCTGGGCGAGGGCGGCACCGCCAGCGACGACGGCTCGTACGCCTGGACCTGGGCCAAGGGACAGGGGCAGGTGTGAGCGGCGTCCTCTACCGCCAGCTGTTCGACGACGCCGCGCTGTTCCCGCCCGGCAACGCGCCCATGGGCGAGGCCGTGCCCGCCCACCGGGCCCACCGCGCGTCGAACCGCGCGCCCTACGTGGGACCGTTCCTGGTCTCCGACGGCCGACTGGGCGAGCTACGCGCCCTGCTGTCCCGTGAGGAGGGTGCCGTGCCGTCCCGCGAACACGGCGACCGGAGCGGGGGAGTGGACCCGACCAAGGGCCGGACCCCGCTGCCCCTGGTGGTCACCGTCCCCGGCGGGCCGGACGGTGTCGCCCCGGCGGTGGACGCGGTCCGCGCCGACCCCGCGCTGAGCCTGTCCGGGGTCGAGGTGGCCGCCCCACCCGGACAGACCGCCGGGACCGCTGCCGTCCTCGCGAAAACCCTCCCGGAAGGTACCGACGCCTACGTGGAGGTCACCCGCGGGCAACGGGCCGACTCGGACATCGAGGCCCTGGCCGGGACCGGTGCCAGCGCCAAGTTCCGCACCGGCGGGGTACGGGCCGAGGCCCACCCCTCCGAAACCGAACTCGCCTCCCTCCTCGCCGCCGCGGTCGGGTCCAAGGTGCCCTTCAAGTGCACGGCCGGACTGCACCACGCCATCCGCCACACCACGGCCGAGGGCTTCGAACAGCACGGTTTCCTCAACGTGCTGCTGGCCACACACACCCTGACCACCGGGGGCGGGGCCGCGGACGCCGCCGACGTGCTCGCCGACCGCGACGGCCGCGCCTTGGCGGCCCGCGCAGCGGCACTCACCGCCACCGAGGCGGACGGGATCCGGTCGCGCTTCCGCTCCTTCGGTACCTGCAGCATCGTCGAGCCCCTGGAGGACCTCGTTGTCCTCGGGGCGCTCCCCGTTTGACCGCACGCACGCGCAACCCACTCGCAGAAAGCTCCACTCCATGCCCGACAGCTGGCTCGACATCGCCCCGGACACGCAGTTCGGCCCGGCCACCCTGCCCTACGGGGTGTTCTCCACCGAGGCCGACCCCGCCACCCGCACCGGTGTGGCCATCGGCGACCGCGTTCTGGACCTGGGCGCGGCCGCCCGCGCCCTCGGCGCGCCGTTCGCCGAGGCCGTCTCCGGGCCCAACCTGGACGGCCTCTTGGCGGCCGGACGGCCCGTATGGGACCAGGTCCGCGCGGCGCTCACGTCCTGGTTCACCGACCCCGCCCACGAGGAGGCCGTCCGCCCCCACCTGGTGGACCGCGCCTCGGTGTCGCTGCACCTGCCGTTCACCGTGGCCGACTACGTGGACTTCTACTCCTCGGAGCACCACGCCACGAACGTCGGCCGCATGTTCCGCCCCGACCAGGAGCCGCTCACCCCCAACTGGAAACACCTGCCCATCGGCTACCACGGCCGCTCGGGCACTGTCGTGGCCTCGGGCACCGACATCGTCCGCCCCACCGGCCAGCGCAAACCCCCGGCGGAGTCCACGCCCGTCTTCGGACCCTCCGCGCGCCTGGACATCGAGGCCGAGGTCGGTTTCGTCGTGGGCACGCCCAGCGCCATGGGCGACCGCGTGGCGGTGGACGACTTCGCCGACCACGTGTTCGGGGTGTTCCTGCTCAACGACTGGTCCTCGCGGGACCTCCAGGCCTGGGAGTACGTGCCGCTCGGCCCGTTCCTCGGAAAGTCGTTCGCCACATCCGTCTCGCCGTGGATCGTTCCCGTCTCCGCATTGGAACAGGCCCGCGTCGAGCAGCCCGCCCAGGACCCCGAGCCGCTGCCCTACCTCCGGGGCACACAGCGGTGGGGCCTGGATCTGCGCCTGGAGGTCCGGCTCAACGGGCACCTGGTCGCCAGCCCGCCCTTCGACCAGATGTACTGGACGGCGGCGCAGCAGCTCGCGCACATGACCGTCAACGGCGCCTCCCTGCGCACCGGCGACGTGTACGCGTCGGGCACCGTGAGCGGCGCGGAGCCGGGCCAGCGGGGCTGCTTCCTGGAACTGACCTGGGCCGGGAAGGAACCGATCAAGCTGCCCGACGGCACCGAGCGCACCTTCCTGGAGGACGGCGACGAGGTCACCATCTCGGCGACCGCGCCGGGGCCGGACGGCGCGCGGATCGACTTCGGCGAGGTCACCGGAAGAATCCTCCCGGCCACATAGGAGAAGCGGGCGGCGGTGCGGCCCGCGAACCCCAGCGATCCGGGGCGGCGTGCTCGTTGGTGCCACACGCCGGGGCCGCCACCCGGGTCACCTGGACCACCCGCATGACGGGGCCGCCCGCGGGAAGGCTCGGGGTGGAGACGGCCGACAGGAAGGGGCCCGCCGTGTCCGACACGGTCGAACTCAAGGAGTCGTACATCACCGACCGCGGGCTGATCATGATGTTCGCGCTCGTGCTGTTCGTCCTGGTGGTCTTCGCCGCACGCGCCCAGCAGGGCGAGGTGGGACCGTTGTTCTACTCGTCGGTGTCGTTGGGCGCGGCCCTGTGCTTCTGGGCCGCCTTCAAACTGTCCCGCCTTGCGGTCGCCCTCACCCCGCGGGGCTTCGTGTTGCGGGGTTTCCTCACCGAAGCGGTGGTGCCCTACCACCGGGTGGCGGAGATCGAGACCGAGCACCGGATCCAACTGGCGCTCACGGACGGCCGGCGCCGCACCGTCCCCGGCTTCACCAATGTCCCCGACACCAAGCTGGCCCGCGCGGTGTACGGCACGTCCGCTCAGCGTGCCCTGCGGGCGATGAACCAGGTCCTCGCCGAGGGGCACCGCCGCCCGCCGCCGGAGGAGGAGCCGCCTCCCGAACGGACCAGGTACGACCTGGCGGCGTTCGTGGTCCCCCTGCTGTCCTTCCTCGTCATCGCCTGGGGCTCGCACTACTCACTGAGTCACTGAGCAGTCCACTCGCCCATTCCCGACCACCTCGACCTTCGCCCCGTTCCACGGCGGTTGCACCGCCTATTTCCGGGCCTCGCGGACCAGAAGCCAGATCAGGTAGAGGCCACCCAGGCACACGGTGATCAGACCGACCGGGACGGGACGGAACACCTGGGAGAGCACCAGTGAGAGCAGGTGCGCGCCCGCGAGCAGCGCGGCGCCCATCGCTGCGGCCGACAACAGGCCCACCCCCGGCGCGCGGGTGAGGCGTCGGGCCAGCTGCGGGGCCACCAGCGCGACGAACCCGATCGGTCCCGCTGCCGCAGTCACCAGGGCGGTGGTGGCCACACCCGTCACCAGCAGGCCCAGGCGTGCCGGTCCTGTCCTGGTCCCTTGGGTCACGGCGGTGTCGTCGCCCAGCTCCAGCCTTCGCAGTGCCGGTGCCATTGCTGCCGCCGCGATGACGACGGCGGCCGCGAGCACCAGCGAGGGCAGCATCCCGTCCCACGTCACCCGGGTCACGGAGCCCGCCCCCCAGAACCCGACCGTCATCGCGTCGTCGATGTCGGCGCGGGTGATGAGGTAGGCGTTGACCGAACCCAGCATCGCGGAGACGCCGATCCCGACGATGATCAGGCGGAACCCCTGGACACCCCGCCGGTAGGCGAGCACGTAGACGGTGAACGCCGTGGCCAGCCCGCCGATGATCGCTGCCGAAGCTATGGACCAGTAGCCGCTCGAACCCACGATGAGGACGGTGACCACGACGGCGGTATAGGAGCCGGCGTCGAAGCCGATCACGTCCGGAGAACCGAGCGGGTTGCGTGTCAGGGACTGGAAGATCGCCCCGCCGGTGCCCAGGAGCGCGCCGAAGACCACGACCGCAATGGCCGCGGGCAGGCGCCACTCGACCACGATGATCCGCTGGAAGGCCTCCCCACCGCCGATGAGCGCCGCGACGACCTCGCGCACGGTCAGGGGGTAGTCCCCGATCCCGATCGCCCCCACCGCGATCCCGGTGGCGACGGCGAACAAGGTCACCGAGACAGCCAGCGGCCGGACCGGGACCCGTACGGAGAAGAACCGGGTGCGCACCGTGCGGGTGGCGTAGCCGAAGTCCACCCGGGTCGGCGGGCGGTGGGTGCGGGGTTCGGTCATGGTGGTCACAGTCCGCTCGCCTTCCTCCGCCGCACCAGTGCGATCAGTGCCGGAGCCCCGATCACCGCGGTGACAACGCCGACCTCGATCTCGGCCGGACGCACGATCACCCGCCCCAGAACGTCGGCGGCCAGCACCAGTACCGCCGCCGCCAGGGCCGAGTAAGCGATGATCCACCGCTGGTCCGGGCCCACGAACCAGCGCACCACGTGCGGCACCATCAGCCCTACGAACGCGATCCCCCCGGTCAGTGCCGTCGCCCCACCGGCCAGCAGCGTCACCGCGACGATCCCGAGAACCCGGGTGCGGGCCACTCCGGCGCCCAGCGAGGCGGCCAGGTCGTCACCGAGCGCGATCGAGTTCAGGGACCTGGCCAGCGCCAGGGCGATGAGCAGACCCAGGAGCAGGAACGGCAGCACCGCGAGGGTGTCGTCGAGATCCACCCGTTCGACCGAGCCCAGCCCCCAGTTGCGGACCGAGCGGAAGGTGTCCTCGTCGATCAGGGTGAGGAAGGTCGAGAAGCCCGTCAGCACCGCGCCCAGGGCTACCCCGGCGAGCACGATGGTGACCGGGGCGGCCGGGCCCTTTCCAGCCGAGCCGATCAGGTACACCAGAACCGTGGCGGCGGCCGCACCGCCGAAGGCGAACCAGACGTAGCCGGTGATACCGGTCAGGCCGAAGAGGCCGACCCCGAGGGTGACCGCGAACCCCGCCCCCGCGTTCACCCCGAGGATGCCCGGGTCGGCCAGCGGGTTGCGGGTGAGCGCCTGGATCAGCGCGCCCGCCACCCCGAAGGCCGCGCCCGTCAGCAGGCCCACCACGGTGCGGGGGACGCGGAGCGTCCACACGATGAGTGACGCCTCCGAGCCGTCCCGCCGCCACAGCCCCCACCACACCTGGTCCAAGGCCAGGGGGTTGGCGCCGAACGCCAGGCTCGCCAACCCCGAGGCGACCAGCGCGGCCAGGAACAGCAGCAGGCCCAGCGCCCGCTTGGAACGCGGTGTGTGCCCGTTGGGGTCCGCCTTCTCCGGGACGGCCCGAGGCATGGGAAGTACTGGCATCAGATGTCCCGGCCCCCGCTCAGGAGGGCTCCACCTCGTCCATCCAGTCGACGATCACGTCCACGGCCCACGGCAGGCTCAGGGCGCTGGCCCCGCGGCGCAGCACCCAGGAGGCGTTGCCCCCGGATCCTTCCTCGCCTGCGACGACGGAGACGTAACGGTCCTCGGCGACCGGCGGCAGCGTCTGGAAGAGGTCGGTCTCCTCGCGGGCGTCCCGGTCGGCCTCGTCGCTGTAGAACATGACGAGCACGTCGGCGTCCAACAAGCCGATCTGCTCGTCGGAGACACTTGCCTCGTCGACGAAGTTCTCCGCGAGCGGGTTCGGTGCGAAGCCCAGCTGCCCGACGACGTCCTCCGCGGTACCGCCGGTCACGGTGTAGTAGTCCATGCTGACTTCGTCGTAGTCGTAGGCGATGGTGATGGTGCTGCCGGAGAAGTCTTCAAGTGACTCAGCCGCGGTGCCGATCTCCTCCTCGGCCGCGTCGACCGCTGCCTCGGCGGCCTCGCCGAGGTCCAGGGTCCGGCCGATCAGCCGCTGGTTCTCCCGCCAGTCGATGTGGTCACCGGGGATCTGCTCCTCGTTCTCCAGAACCGGGGCGATGTCGGTGAGCTTCGCGAAGTCCTCCTCTTCGAGGATGAAGTTGGTCGCGATGATCAGGTCGGGGTCGGACGCGGCGATCCCCTCGAAGTTGATCGGGTCCCGGCGGGTGGCGGAATCCACGGACTCGATCTCGGACACCCAGTCCTCGTCCCGCCACTCCCAGTCCTCGTCGCTCTGGGTGTAGACCGGGGTCGCGCCCATCGCCTCCACAGCGTCCAGGTTGGGGGAGAAACCGATCACGGCGACCCGTTCGGGGCGCTCCTCCAGGACCGACTCACCGGCCCAGGTCGTCAGTGTGAGCGGGTACTCGGTGGTGCCTTCGGCGGCGGGAAGCAGACTCCCGGGGTCCGATGCGGCGGAGGCCTCGGTGGTCGAGTCGTCCGGTGAGCCGCAGCCGGCCAGGGCGATCAGGGCGGCCACCGCGATCGCGGTGAGCGCCCGCGGTCTCCGGAGTCCGGGCATGGTGGCGGTCATGGGTTCCTCTCAGGTTCGGGATGCGGACGCTCCAGGCCAGGGAGGGGGATGTGGCCGAGTGGGATACCGCTCCACATTAGGTTAGGTAAACCTAGCCTTCATTGGGGTGCAGTTTCCGGCAAGGAGTCCCCGCCGGTGCCGCCACTGACCGAGGTGGGAGCCATGCCGAAACCACGAACACGAGGGGCGGAGCCGGACGCGGGCTCGCCCTGGAACGTCTACCTGCCGTCCGTCTCCCTGGACGGACTCCGCGAGGACGACAAACACCTGCTGCTGTGGCAGGCCCGCGGCGAAGCGGACTTCACCGTCGGCGGGGAGCCCTACGCACTCAAGACCGGACAGGCGATCTGGGTCCCGGCCGGAGCACCGCACGCCTTCACCGTGCACCCGAACTCGGTGCTGCTGCCGATGTTCTTCGAGGTCGCGCTGACCGTCACCACGCTGCGGGGGCCCACCGTCATCACCGTCGACCGCGGCCTGCGCACGCTCTTCCTCGGGTTCGTCCAGGCGACCTACAGCCGCATCCAGCCCAACATCAACATCGCCCGTCAGATCCTCGCCCTGATCGAGGAACGCCCGGTCCTGGTCACGGCGCTACCGCTGCCGACGACCGTGTCGGCCCTGGTCGTCGCCGAGTCCCTGCGGTTCAACCCCGGCGACGACCGCGGCGTGGACGAACTCGCCGCGTCGGCGCACGCCTCCGCGCGCACGATCGAACGGGCCTTCCTCGCCGAGACCGGCATGACGCTCCGCCAGTGGCGGATTCGCAACCGGATGGAGGCGGCGGGCATCCTGCTGCGGTCGCACACCACCCTCGACGCCGTGGCGAGCCGGGTGGGCTACACCAACACCAGCGCGTTCCGCCGGGTGTTCAAAGGCCACTTCGGCATGACCCCGAGCGAGTACATCGTCCGCTTCCGGGCCACCCCTTCTCGGGTTGGTCGAAGCCCTGTGTGCCGTCGCTGAGCTGCTGCTGCGCGACGGTCATGGCTACAGGCCCAGCTTAGTGATTGATTTTGATTGGTTTTCTGCATTAGAGTCAGATAGCGTCATCTGCTGGTGGCGTCGTGCTGTCGAGAGAAGTGGGATCCATGCCAGGCACCTTCGTCGATGTAGAGATCGCGTCCCAGCCCGAGCTATGGCAGCGAGCCTCCGCGCTCCTCCCGGAGGTCGAGGGCCGACTCCCCCGAAGCGGGCACCGCATCGCCGCCGTCGGCTGCGGCACGAGCTGGTTCGTCGCCCAGAGCTATGCGGCGTTGCGCGAAGCGCGCGGTGCAGGGGTCACCGACTCCTTCGCGGCCTCAGAATTTCCCACCGGGCGCCGCTACGACGGGGTCGTGGCGATCTCGCGGTCCGGAACGACCACGGAGGTCATCGACCTCCTCCGCGCTCTCGACGGGGTCCCCACACTGCTCATCACCGGCGTCCACGACTCTCCCGCCGCACGCCTGGCCGACGAGACGATCGTGCTGTCGTTCGCCGACGAGCAGTCCGTCGTGCAGACGCGCTTCGCGACGTCGACGCTGGCACTGCTCAGAAGCCACCTCGGCGAGGACATCGACGAGGTGGCCGAAGACGGACGGCGCGCCCTGGAAACCGACCTGTCCCCGCTCCTGGACGCCGATCAGGTCACCTTCCTGGGCCGCGGCTGGAGCGTCGGCCTGGCCTCCGAAGCCGCGCTGAAGACCCGCGAGGCCGCCCAGTTCTGGGCCGAGTCCTACCCGGCCATGGACTACCGCCACGGCCCCGTCGCCATCGCCCAGCCGGGCCGACTCGTGTGGGCGCTCGGCGAAACCCCCGCAGGACTCGCGGACGAGGTGTCCGGCACCGGCGCGACCTTCGTCCACCACGGATTCGACGCGATGGCGAGCCTGATCGTCGCACAGCGCTTCGCCGTGGCCCTCGCCAAACGCAACGGACTCGACCCCGACCATCCCCGGGGGCTCACCCGCTCCGTCGTCCTCACCGAGCAGTGACCCATGGCGAACCACGTCACCCTCGGGGAAGGCGCACCGGTCCTGGCGGCCGATGTGGGCGGGACCGTCACGAAGGTCAGCGTGGTGGACGAGACCGGCCGCGTCTCCCCACCCGTGCGCATCCGGACCCCGTCGGGAACCCCCGACACCCCGAGGGACATCCTGGACGCCATCTCCGCCACGGCCTCGAACATCCCGGGTGCCGACCGGGTGGCGGCAGCCGGGGTGGCCCTGCCCGGGATCTTCGACGAAGAGCGCGGGATCGGGGTCTGGTCGGAGAACCTGGACTGGCACGACGTCGACTTCCGGTCCCTCGTGCCGGAACGCCTCCAGCTCCCGAGCACCGTGTCCCATGACGTACGCGCGGCGGCCCTGGCCGAACTTCGCCTCGGCGCGGCCACCGGCCTGCGTGACGTCGCCGTCATCACCCTGGGGACCGGCATCGCCGCCGCGGTCATCGTCGACGGCACACCCCGTGTCTCCGGCGGATACGCCGGGGAGATCGGCCACGCCGTCGTCGACCCTGCCGGGGAGCCCTGCCTGTGCGGGAACCGCGGTTGCCTGGAGGCCACAGCGTCCGCGGCCGCGATCGCACGCCGCTACGGCGACGCGTCCGGAACCCCCGTCACAGGCGCCAGGGACGTCCTCGAACGCGCCCAGTCCGGCGACCCAACGGCACAGAGGATCTGGTCGTCGGCCATCGACGCCCTCGCCTTGGGAATATCGCACCTCAGCGCCGTGATCGCGCCGCAGGCGATCGTCATCGGCGGCGGCCTCTCCGAAGCGGGCGACGCCCTGTTCGTGCCCCTCCAGGAACGCCTGAACGAGCGCTTCCGGCTCCGGCCCACCCCGCTCCTGCGAGCGTTCCTCGGCGAGGACGCCGGCGTCATCGGCGCCGCCGTCGGCGCGAGGGAAGGCGATCTCCACAGCGTGGAACAGGCGGGCGGGCCACACGGATGATCCTCACCATCACCCCCAACCCGGCGATCGACCTCACCATCACCACACCGGTGTTCGCTCCCGGAACCACCCACGTGGTGCCACCGGCACACCAGCGCGCGGGCGGCAAGGGCCTGAACGTGGCGCGGGTCCTCTCCCAGACCGGGTTCACTACCCGGGCCATCGCCCCCGTCGGCCACGACGATGCCGCCTGGTTCGCCGCCGACCTCGGCCAGGGAGCGGAGACCGATCTCCTGCCGTGCGCGGGGGCCACGAGGCGCACCTACGCCCTCGTGGAATCCGAAACCGGGCGCACCTCCATGGTCACGGAATCCGGGCCCGAGCGAACGGACGCCGAGTGGCGGCAGTTCATCGACCTGGTCAAGCGGAACGCCCACAAGGCGGACACCCTCGTGCTGAGCGGGTCGCTCCCGCCCGCACATCCCGGGAACCTCGTCTCCGAGATCGTCGGCCTCGGACATGGTGCGGGTGCCCGAGTCATCGCCGACGTCAACGGCCGCGCCCTCGTGTCGGCAGCCCGTGCCGGAGCGCACACCCTCAAACCGAACCTCGACGAGCTGCGCGCGGCGACCGGGGCCACCGACCCGGTCACGGGCGCCCGAACCCTGCAGCGCGAGGGCGCGGGCCTCGTGATCGTCTCGCTCGGCGAGGAAGGGATGCTCGCGGTTCCCGCCGACCGGGCCGCCGCCGTACTGCACGCCCGCCTGGGACGGACCCTGCAAGGAAACCCCACCGGAGCGGGTGACGCCGCCGTCGCCGCCCTCGCGACCGGCGGCACCCGCGCAGAACTGCCCGAGGTGCTGCGCCGCGCGGTCGCTTGGTCCGCCGCCGCGGTGCTCGCCCCGCTCGCCGGAACACTCCACGAGAGCTACCCGGACCTCCGCCACGAGGTCGTCGTCTCCGAGATCTGAAAAGAGGGACCCGTGCCACTTTCCCCGACCGCCCACCTCCTCGCTGACGCCGGTAGCCGCGGCGTCGGCGTGGGGGCCTTCAACGTCCTCAATGTGGAGACGGCGCATGCTCTCGTCAGCGCCGCGGAGTCGAGCGCCCTCCCCCTCATCCTCCAGATCTCCCAGAACTGCGTCACCTACCACCAAGGCCGCCTGGAGCCGCTGGCCGCAGCGGTCGCCAAGCTCGCAGAGGGTTCGACCGCGACCCTCGCCCTCCACCTCGACCACGCCGAGGACACCGAACTCGCACGCGCCGCGGTCGACATCGGGTTCGGTTCGGTCATGTACGACGGCGCGGCCCTGCCCTACAAGGAGAACGTGGCCACCACACGGGACGTGGTGGAGTACGCGCACCGGTCGGGCGCCGTCGTCGAGGCCGAACTCGGGGAGATCGGCGGCAAGAACGGTGCCCACATACCGGGGGTGCGCACCGACCCCGGCGAGGCGGCCGATTTCGTGCGTGAAACCGGAGTGGACGCCCTGGCAGTGGCGGTCGGCTCCGCCCATGCGATGACCCGGCGCGAGGCCGCGCTCGACAACGAGCTCATCGGAGAACTTCGCGAGTCGGTGCCGGTACCGCTGGTCCTCCACGGTTCATCCGGGGTGCCGGACCGGGGTATCCGCGACGCGATCCGGTCGGGGATCGTCAAGGTGAACGTCTCCACGTACCTCAACGGCGCTTTCACCGGAGCGGTCCGTGAGCGGCTGCGCGAAGACCCGGACCTGGTCGACCCGCGCAAGTACCTCGGGGCGGGACGGGCCGCGATGACGGCGGCCACCGAGCGGATGCTGCGGGTCATCGCCGCGGACGAGGGGGAGTGGACCTGACCGCTCAAGCGGTGACGACTTCGATGCCGCGCTTTTCGAGTTCCCGCACGGTTGCGGATTCCACACCGGAGTCAGTGACCAGAGCATCGACGGTGTCGAGCTCACAGATCCTCGCGAAGGACGTGGTGTGAAACTTCGTCGAATCCGCGACCACGATCACGCGCCGGGCTGTTTTCGCCAGGGCGGCGTTGATCGCGGCCTCGCCTTCGTCATGGGTGAACAAGCCGTTCTTTAGGTCGATCGAGGTGACCCCGAGAAAAAGCGTGTTGATCGTGATTTCCGGAAGAATGAGGGAGGTCAGTGGTCCGATGAGCTCGTAGGAACGCATTCTGGCCACTCCGCCGAGTACCACGATGCGCAATTGAGGTCGCACGATGAGGTCGTTGGCGATATTGACCGCGTTGGTGACCACGGTCGTCTCCGAATCCGCGAACCGGTCCTCGGCGGCCGCGCGGATCCCCACCTCGAACGCGGCGGCCGTGGTCGTGGTGCCGCCGTTGAACGCGATGACGCTGCCCGGCTCGACCATCTCCGCGACCTTGCGGGCGATCGTGTTCTTTTCGCGCCACTGGCGTGAGGTGCGATAACGCAACGGGATATCGCCGGAGCTGCTGTTGGCCATCGCCCCGCCGCGGGTCCGCACGATGAGCTGCTGGGAAGCGAGCGCATCCAGGTCCCTCCTGGCGGTGGGCATGGAGACACCGAACTTCTCGGTGATCTCCTCGATTCTCACCGAACCCTCCGCGACAATGTAGTCGATCAGTCGCGACAGGCGGTCTTCTCGGTCCAAGATAGTTCCGTTCTCTGTGTTCTGGGGTTTTCTGTGCCGGCGGGAATCACTGATCGTTCAGGCGACTCTCGAATGAGTTACGGGTCAGGGTAATTATATCCCAGGCGGGGGTGGCGCGCCGAGCAGGTCGGGAGACGACGATATCGAGCTCAATAGTTCGCGATCCCATCATACAGTTTCTTTTCTTCTGTGCCGTGACCTGAGGCCGGCCGTTGGCTGGCTCGGTCCGGGAAATCCCGCTACCCAGAAGCTCCGGGAGAGTTTTTCGCGGGGATTCTCAGAAGCGCTGGGGCACAGCGGCCCCGCGCAGGACCCCGGAACGGAGGGCCAGGTCCATGTGGGTAGAGACGAACCCCCCGGTGGTAGAAGTCCAGGGCCCGGGTGTTGGCCGCGAACGCCCGCACCCGCACCTCGTTCGCGCCGCGCCCGGCCGCCTAGCCCAGGAAGCGGCGGACCAGTGCTGAACCCACCCCGCCGCCGCGCGCTTCGGGCACCACGCGCATGCTCTCCAATTCCGCACACCGTCGGACACAGCGGATTGACCGAACTCAGGCGCCCTACGCTGATACGTCGCCAGGTGCGGCCGTGCGTATCGGGTGTTCGACGTCGCTCATGGGGCGACCTTAAACGTCGGACTCCCCAGTGATAAATGCCTGGCTGGAAGGGTGATCCCAGCCCCCGGGCTCTGGAGTATCGACACCATGGAGCCTCAGGACGTGGCCGTTGTCCTGTATCGGTACCCGGAAGGGCTTACCGGTGGCTCAGTACGTTGACCACTTTCCCGTTGGGGTCGCGCACGAAGAACCTGCGCACGCCCCACTCCTCGTCCTGCAACGGGTGCACGATATCCGCACCCTTCTCCCGCATGACCGCGTAGACGGCGTCCACGTCGTCAACCTCGACGCTCATATCGGGCACGACAGGGGCGGACTTGTCCTCGCCCATGAACGTGACCTGCGCTGTGGGATTGGAGGGAGAGGCGAGAGTCATGACCCACCCGAGGTTCATGACGGTCTCGAACCCCAGCAGGCCGTAGAACTCCTGGCTCTCCTCCATGGCCTCGGAACGGATATCGGGCATGACCCGGCGGATGGACATGAGTGGACCCTCCTGGCAGTTGGAATCGAACGTTCTTTCGATTATCCCCGTGTTTGGTGGGGGCGCAACCGCTCCGCGCCGCCGCACTGGGCAAGCGTTGGAGAGTTCCCTCCGCTGTGTGTTCGGAGCGCGGTGAAGCGCGGGATGATGGTTTGCATGCTGCACGTGCTGATATTGCGCTATTCCGGCTCGCCGACCGACGTCACGCCCCATGTCGACGGACATGTCGCCTACCTGGAACGCCAGCATTCCCATGGTGTCTTCTTGCTCTCAGGGCAGACTGAACCGGTTGAGGACGGCGGCGTGATCCTGGCCCGGGGCGATCGTGCCCGTGTTGACCGGGTCGCCGCAGAGGATCCCTTCGTTCGCCACGGGGTGGCGACCTACGAGATCATCTCCGTGTTACCGGGCCGTGTTCACCCTAAGCTGACGGAATGGTTCGGTGAATCGGTGGATCCGGTAATCGGAAGTGACGAGACCCGCCCACAGTGGGTGCCCGAGGAGTACCGTCGGCTTCGATCCAGTGGTCAGGGCCTCGCCGACTCGCTGGAAGACCGGCCGCTTGAACCGGTGTTGCAGCGGGCGGGTGCCGCGGTGCTCAGCGGGCTCCATTCCGGCTCGACCGGGCTGACCGTACTGGCGCGGCGTTGCGCGGCCGGGCTGCGGCAACGTGACTGGGTCGGGGACGACTTCCTCGCCGACGAGCTGGAATGGGCCCTGGGGGACAGGCCAGGGGAGAGCGAACTGGTTCCCACCCCCGTGGACTTGGAGATGCTCGTCGAAGCCCTGGACGCCGACCCCGCCGAGGGTGCGGGCTCCTTCGACCCGCTGACCGGTGACGTCCTGTTGGGGGTGGTACTGTCCTTCGGCGACTTCGAGGACGAGGGCCTCGACGAGGCGGCCGAAGAGCGGCAGATCGAGATCGCTCCTGGAAGTCGGGAGGCCTACCTGGACATGGTGGACTTCGCGGAGACGGTCGCGGACCCTCAGCTGCGGGAGCGGTTGCGCAGAGCACTGGACGGGCGAGGAGCGTTCCGCAGGTTCAAGGACACGATCCACGACGCGGGCGGGGACCAGTTGTCCGCATGGACGGTCTTCGGCGAAGAACGTGCGCTGGGCCGTGCCCGGAAGTGGCTCGCCGAACACGGCTACTGCCCTCAGGAGTGAGGCTTCGTCACTCGGACGTCAGCGGGCGAAACGTTTGAGCGGCTCGGTGTCCAGAACGACCCCGGTGTCCGGGACCGGGACGGCCTCGCCGTAGGGATGGGTACTGCGGTCCAGGTACTGGCCCTGAACGGGACGGCTGTGGACCACGACCGCGTTTGCGTCGCGGTCCACGAGCAGGTAGGCGCCGATGCCCGTCGCCGCGAAGGCGGCGGGTTTCTCAACGCGGTCCCGGGCGTGGGTGTCGGCATCCCACGAGGTCACTTCGACGACGGCGAGAACGCGTTCGGGGTCGGCCCACTCGCCCGCATCGTCGAAATGGCCGACCGGGGCGAGAACACCGTCGGGTCGGGACCGCCCTGTGCGGTAGCTATCGACTTTGAGCCCGAGCCCGCTGGTGATCAGGTCGAGGTCGGGGCGATGCGCCACGAACTCGCGCATCAGCCACGCGAGAATTCCAGCGTGCGCTCCGTCGGTCCCTTTGCGGACCGAGACCTTCCCGTTGAACATCTCCATCCGCACGCGGTCGGCATCGAATGCCTGCTCGGCAAGGTACTCGAACAGCTCGGGGCTCTGACCGAGCTGACTGGCGCGTCCCCATAAATTGGACAAAGGGGGGAACTTTCTCATTTCAGGCCTGCGGGTTGTTCCGTTGCTTTCACTCATGTGCGGATTTGCGGGAAAGCCCGACGAACTCCTGTTCGTTCCGCTAGCTTGAATCCCGACAAGAAAAAACCCGACCGGGTGCGTGAACACCTGGCCGGGTTGTGGCCGACGCCTGCACAAACAGGTTTGTCGACTGAGCCACCTCGCTCCCTAGACCAAGAAGGGCGGCTCGTCATGGAGTCTACCGCCTCGAACCTATCCAACACATCCGAAACCCCGAATCCGGCCAAGTTCTCTCCGCCCCGCAAGCGCCCCCGGGGCGCGTTCAAGGGGATCGGGTTCATCCTGGCGATCTGGGTGCAGCGGATGCACCGTGCTGGCCTGCTCCCCACGCTGCGCTCCCTGTCTGCGCTCTTGGCCATCTCCGACGCGGTCGACGCGGACGGTCGCTGGTGCTTCTTTCTCCTGGAGAACCTGGCCGGACGCTCCGGCGGAACCCTCAGCGTCAGCAGCCTCAAACGCGCCATCGACGACCTGGCCGCGGCAGGTGTGGTCCGCAAACTGACCCGTTCGGAGACCCTCGGCTTCTTCGCCGAGGACATCAACCGCGGCCGCTCCGTTTACCAGCTGCCGTGTGTGCTGGAACTCCTCGTCCCAGCTGAGGACTATCCCGAATTGGTGCTCGCCGAGATCAACGCCTGCCGCGCGGAGCTGGGGGAGGAACCCCTCAACGCGCACAACCGGCCCCCGCTGACTCGGCGCTGGACCCGAGCTCACACTGAGCCCACCCCCAGCTCAGATCGGCCCACAGACTGTTCCCCTGGATACTCTTCTGAAGACGAGGCCCCTGGTTCCGTCCGTGGCAGCGCAAGTACAGGTGAGAAAAACCGGCAAAAGCTCCGTAGCGGGCTTTTCGGGATTATCGATCGAATCCCTGACGCATTCCTGTCCGATCCGGAGACGGACCGGGAACGCCTGGGGCGGGCTGTGGAGAACCTTCTCAGGCAAGGGCTGAGTGCGGGCACTCTCCGCACCTTGTTCTCAGGGATCGAGCGGCTCGGGCGCCCGTTCCCCGCGCTGATGCACCGGCTGCGCAGCCCGCGGGCCGCACGTGCCTTCCTCGACGGTTCGCTGGGCCGAGGCATCCACGCACCCGGCACGCTTGTGCCCTCGTGGCCGGTGCCGGTCGGGGACGACGCGTTCGCCCAGCCGGAGCAGTTTCCGTTGGACTCCCAAGGGCGGGCCAACCGCACCTGCCCTGAGCACGACGCCACGCGCAACGCCCCCGGTAGTACCTGCGTCATCTGCGGCAGGCGGTGCCGCTCGGTGCCTGGAGAGCTCATACACGAGCCGACACGGAAGACACCCGACGTGAGTGAACCCTCCGGCCACCCCGATCCCGCTGAAGTGCAGAAGCCTGTCCGCGGGGTAAGCGACCCGGATGTCCCGAGGGAGGGCCTGGACCCGGAGTTGCTGGAACGCATGGCCGCGTCCTTGGATGTCGCCGGGCGGCGGAGGACGGTTGTCAGAGCCGCGGCTTAGGTTGGTCCCCACACAGTGGGGGAGGGGAGGCCGGGATGAGTGAGACGACGGTGGACGAGGTCATGGCCGAGTCGGCCGCACTTGACGACGCCAAGGTCCGCGCGGTGAGAGAGGCACGGGGACGCACGTCCCCGTTCGCCCCCGTCTGGAGCAACGAGATGGTGAGCCGCTAGCAGCGGGCCAGACCCTAGACTCCTCCACTAGAATCTACGTCGTAAAGGTGGCCGTTCCGTTCTTAGTGACCCAGGTCACACCAAGGTTCTGTCAGGGACCCGGGAGCTGTCTCGTTCAAAGGTCACGCAAACGGACAGGAGCACGAACATGCGGCACCGCATCATCGTCCTCGGGGCTGGCTACGCCGGAGCCGCCGCGGCCGGATACCTCGCTCGACACCTGTACCCCGGCGACGTCGAGATCACCGTCGTCAACGCCGAACCCGACTTCGTGGAGCGGATGCGCCTGCACCAGCTGGCCACCGGACAGAAACTGCGACGGATGGGGCTGGCGGAGATGTTCGCGGGCACCGGGATCCGGCTGAAGGTCGCGCGGGTCAGCGCGGTCGACGCCGACCAACGCGTGGTCACCGTCGACGGGCAGCAGGGCATTGAACGGCTGGAGTACGACACCCTGCTGTACACGCTGGGCAGCACCTCCGCGGACGGCGGCGTCCCGGGGGTGCGCGAGCACGCCTTCCACATCGCCGAGCGGGCCGCCGCCCTGCGGTTGCGGCAGCGCCTGGACCAGCTGGACGATCGGGGCCGGGTCCTGGTCGTGGGCGGCAACCTGACCGGTATCGAGGCCGCCACCGAGATCGCCGAATCCCGGCCCGGCCTTCAGGTCTCGCTCGCCACCAGCGGCGAGGCGGGCGGCTGGCTGGGCGAGAAGGCCCGCCGCCACCTGCTGAAAGCCTTCGAACGGCTGGGCATCGAGCTCCACGAGCACGCCCGGATCGAACGGGTCGAAGAGGGCAAGGCCGTCGCGGCCGACGGCAACGTACTCGACACCGGCGTCACGGTGTGGGCGGGCGGATTCGCCGTCCACCCCATCGCCGCCGCGAGCGGACTCCAAGTGGAGGGCAACGGCCAGATCACCGTGGACCGGCTGATGCGCTCGGTCTCGCACCCGCAGGTCTACGCCGCCGGCGACAGCGCCCACGCCATCGGGAACAACGGCGCGCCGCTACCGATGTCCTGCGCCTCGGCGGGGTTCACCAGGCTGCAGGCCACCGCCGCGATCATCGGTGACCTGACCGGCCACCGGGCCGCCAAGGTCTCGCTCGGCTACTTCGGCAACTGCGTCAGCCTGGGACAGAAGGACGCGCTCTTGCAGGTGGTCGACGGCCAGGCACGCTCGAAGTCCTGGGCGATGCGCGGTTGGCCGGCCACCCGTTTCAAGAACTTCGTGCTCAGAACCGTCGCCTGGATCATGGGCCATCCAACCTACGGACTGCCCACGCGCAGGCGCCGCCTGTCGGACGAGTCCTTCCGCACCGGGAAGGTGGTCGCCGACTAACGTGGCCTTCGTGGACACCGTCGCAGTGGAGCGCTTCGAGGCCAACCGGGACCGGCTGGCCTCGTTGGCCTACCGCCTGCTCGGATCGGCCGCCGACGCCGAGGACACGGTGCAGGACGCCTACCTGCGCTGGCAGGCGGCCGACCCCGGGCACATCGAGGTGCCCGAGGCCTGGCTGACCAAGGTGGTCACCAACCTGGCCCTGGACCGCCTGCGGTCGGCGACCGCGCGGCGCGAACGCGCGGCCGGCGACTGGCTTCCCGAACCGCTCCTGGACGGCGACCCGATGCTCGGCCCGGCCGAGACCGTCGAACAGCGCGAGTCGGTGACCCTGGCGGTGCTGCTGCTCATGGAACGCCTGACCCCGGTGGAGCGGGCGGTCTACGTTCTGCGGGAGGCCTTCTCCTACACGCACGCCGAGGTCGCCGAGATCCTCGACATCAGCGAGTCCGCCAGCCAGCAGCACGCCCACCGTGCCCGGCGCCGTGTCGCGGCCGACGGCAGGTCCGGGAAGACCGACCAGGCTGCGGCCCGACGCGTGGTGGAGGCGTTCGTCGACGCTGCCTCCTCCGGTCAGACCGAACGGCTGGTGGCGCTGCTGACCGATGACGCCACCGTGACCGGCGACGCTGCGGGACTCGATAGGAAAGTGCGGCGGCGCTCGGGGGCGGAGAAGGCCGCCGCCTTCCTGCGGGCCGGTTTCAAACCCACCCCCGCGAAGCGGAAACTGGTCGGCGGCTCCCCGTCGATCCACGCCGCCGTGGTCAACGGATCCCCCGCCATGGTCGCGGCCCTGGGGGACCGGGTCCTGGGTGTGGTGGCCTTCGTGGCCCGGGATGGAAAGATCACGGACGTGGTCGGTGTCGCCTCCCAGGACAGGCTCGAGCGCTTCGCCGAGTCCTGGCGGAGGAGCGAACACGGTGACCCCCTCATCGAGTCCTGGTGACGGACGCAGAAGGGGCAGCTCCCTGGAAGGGGCCGCCTACGAGTCTTGGCCGCGCCCCAGGCGTTCACTGGACCAGCGTTCCACGGCGCGGCCCTGGCTGTCCTGGAAACCGGCCACGGTCTCTTCGGGGTCGACCAGGATGATCCGGTGTCCGGCGTCGATGAGCTTGGCCGCCATTGCCGCCGAGGTCCGGCGGGCCACCTGCAGCACCTCGTCCACGCGGCTCATGTCGAACACCACGAGGTCGGTGGTGGGCGGGTTCTCGATGAGCTCGTGGGTCAGCGCTTCGATACTGCTGAGCACCATGTCGCCCTGGAGCACGTAGACGGTCGCGGGACGGCCCTCGACCCGCACCGTGCGGGTCTCGCGCAGCGACGAGCGCGCCGGCCGGCCCGCCTCCATCAGGTGCAGGCCCAGATCTTCCGAGAGCTTCTCCATCATGGCCACGCCCCGGGCGCTGTTGCCGTGGGCGTCCAGGCGGGGCGAGAACGCGGCCACGCCCACCTGGCCCGGAAGCACCCCGATGATGCCCCCGGCGACCCCGCTCTTGGCGGGGATGCCGACGCTGGTCAGCCAGTCGCCGGCGGCGTCGTACATACCGCACGAGGCCATCACGCTGAGCAGGTGTCTGGTGTTGCGCCTGCTGAACAGCCGAAGGCCGGTGTTGGGCTGGACCCCGCCGTTGGCCAGGGTCGCGGCCATGAGCGCGAGGTCGCGCACGGTCACCGACGCCGAGCACTGGCGGATATAGCCCTCGACTGCCGCGGCCGGGTCGTGGTCCAGCCTCCCCGAGGCGTGCAGCAGGTAGGCGAGTCCCAGGTTGCGGTCGCCGGTGGCGAGCTCGGATGCGGCCAGCGCCTCGTCGATCTCGACCGGCCGCTGGGCGAGCTGGGAGAACAGCGCGAGCACGCGGTCCACAGCGGGCTGGTCGTCACGTCTGATCAGCGCGTGCGTGGCGATCGCACCCGCGTTGATCATGGGGTTGCGGGGCTTGCCGGTCTCCGGGTCCAACGACAGTTCGTTGAAGGCCTCACCGCTGGGCTCGACGCCGATGCGGTCCAGGACGTCGTCGAGTCCGCGGTCCTCGACCGCGAGCGCGTAGGCGAAGGGCTTCGACATCGACTGGATGCTGAACCGGTGGTCGGCGTCCCCGCTCGCGTACACGGTGCCGTTGACGGTGCACAGCGCGACCGCCGCCCGGTCGGGGTCCGCGGCAGCGAGTTCGGGGATGTAGTCGGCCAGGGCGCCGGAGCCGACGTGGCCCGTACCGGCGATGATGCCGTCGAGGTAGTCGAGGATCGGTGAGCGCATGAGGATTCCCCTGTCTCGGGATCGGTGCCGCCGAGTGCCGGGGGTTGATCCGTCGTGCTCCCGGCCGGAGCGGGGATACCTCCTGGTCACGCAGCGGGCACCAGAGTAGCCGTGCTATGCGCGGGGTCCGCGGCTGACATGCGCGCGGCCGAAAACCACCGTCGGGCGCGGGACCGGTGCCCGCTCAGCTGCGCGTGCGACTGTGAGGGGGCTCCGAGGACCGGGCACGCCCGGCCTCGGCCCGGCCGTGTGGTTCTCCGGCGGCTAGTGGCGGACAATGGGGGTGAGCCCGGTGAGGGCTCTGCGAGCCGACCGTGGTTGTCGTAATGAGCGTCCTCCATGGTTGAAAGCGTCTGGTCGCGGGCAGCCGAGTCTTGACCGGCGCCGTGTCTATCAAGGTCCGCTACTGTTGCGCGACCCGCCGACACCGTGAGCGCAATGGACGGATGGTGGACGGTGGGAGCACAGGACGGGCAGGACGGTACACGACGCAGTGCGGGCGCCGCAGCGCCGCTGCCCTCCCCGGCCCCCGCATCGGCCTGGCGTGCCGTCGCCGCACGGGTCTGGCTGGAGTTCCAGAAGGGCCATGCCGGTCTGCTCGCCGCGGGCATGGCGTTCAGGGCGTTGCTCGCACTGTTCCCGGCCCTGCTCGCCGCGGTCAGCCTCTTCGGGATCGTCGCCGATCCGGATGACCTCACCGACCAGATCCGCGATTGGCTCGTCGCCGTCCCGGACGAGGTGAGGACACTGATCGAGGGGCAGCTCACCACCATCGCCGCGACCGAGACCGGCACCCTCGGGTTCACGTTCGTGACCTCTGTGCTGATCGCCCTGTGGAGTGCGTCCGGAGGCATGTACGGCCTGATGGAGGGCTGTAACGCGGCCTACAACGTGGTGGACGGTCGTTCCTACCCCGTCAGGCGGGGCATCGCCCTGCTCCTGGCCTTGGGTGTGGGCACCTTCGTCTGTTTCGGAGTCGGGGTCATGGCGGGGCTTCCGCTACTGCTCGGCTACGTCGGTCTGAGCGACGCGGCGATGCTCGCGATCCGGATCGGCCAGTGGCCCCTGCTCGCGTTGCTGACCGTGGTGGGACTGGGTGTCGTCTACCGGGTCGCGCCCCATCGTGCGAGGCAGGCGGGCCGCTGGGTCACACCGGGTGCGTTCATCGCCATGCTGCTGTGGTTGGTCGGGTCCCTGCTCTTCACGTTCTCCGTGCAGCGGTTCGGCGACTTCGGGGCGACCTACGGAACGATCGCCGGGGTCATCGTGCTGATGCTGTGGCTGTGGTTGTCTTCGCTCATCGTGCTGCTCGGGGCGATGATCAACGCCGAACTCGAACGCCCGTCCCGGGTGGCCCCCACCGGCGGTCCACGGGCGGGCGGTTGATGCCGTCCGAAGCCTGGAAGGGGCCCTGGACGGCGAACCGGCCTCGGACTCGTTCGGCGGCGTAGCGCTCCCCTTGGTCAGTGCGGGGCCAAGGCTTCTTCGCGGTCAATCCACGTGCGCCGGGCCGGGCGACGACCAGTGCTCGTGCAGCAGGGCGATTTGCTCCGGCAGGACCCGCGCCACGGACAACTCCGGCAGGTCTTCCACGGCGAACCACCCCACCTCGCTGGTCTCGGTGCTGGTGAAGGCGGCATCGAGCTCGGCCAGGGGCTCGCACACGAACAGGAGCTTGTAGATGTGCCGGTCGTAGACGGGTACGTGCGGCCACCGGTGGCGGTCGAGGACCCCCGCGAGATGGATCGCGCGCACCGGCAGGCCGGCCTCCTCCTTGGTCTCGCGCTCGATCGCCTCCCTGGGACTCTCGAGGATGTCGCACCAGCCGCCGGGCAGGGTCCACCGGCCCCTGTCGGAGACCTCGCGGACGAGGAGCACCCGGCCGGACGGGTCGAAGACACCCGCGCGCACGTCGAGTTTGGGGGTGGTGTAGCCGGCGGTGGTGGCGACGTCGGGCTCGTAGGCCGGGAGGTCGTCGCGCGCCACCGTCTGCATCAGGTCGCGGGCCAGTGCGCCGATGCGGTGGAAGCGCTCGATGTCGAACCCGTCGGTGCAGTAGGCGAGCCCCGACTCCGATTGTGCGGTGAGTTCCATGGCGATGCGCCGGATCTGTTCGGTGGACTGTGTGGTTGCCATGTTCCCGACCCTAGGGAGCGTTGGAGGTGCCCGGGACGGAGTGGAGCCCGACCGCGGAACTCGGTCGGGGAGGGCGCCCCACCTCCCGGGCCGTGGCCGACCTCCGGGCCCGCCCGTCGGTCAGCGCGCGGCGTCCATCCGGGCCCGCTGGTCGGCGGTCAGTTCCAGGTCGACGGCGGCCAGGCTCTCCTCCAGCTGCGCCACGGACGAGGCACCCACCAACGGGAGGATCGGCAGGTCGTGGCCCAGCTGCCAGGCCAGCACCACCTGGTTCGGGGTCGCGCCCGTCTCCTCGGCGACCTCCCTGAGCACGCGCAGGCGCGCCTCGGTCCCCGGGTGCTCGTAGTCGTGCGGGGCGGGCTTGTCCTTTCGGACATAGGCACCGCTGAGCAGCGGCGTGTAGGCCACCAGCACCAGGCCGTCATTGAACCGCAGGTAGGTCAGCACGTCCGGACCGGCCCCGCCGATGTTGCCGTCCGGGCAGACCGCGTCGCCAAGGTCGGTGCGCGGACGCAGGTAGCTGTGCTGGTACTGGAGTACCTCGTACCCGGGCAGACCGTAGGCGGCGGCGATGCCCCGGGCGCGCTCCACCCGCCAGGCGGGGTGGTTGCTCACGCCCAGCAGCCCTACCGTTCCGCTGCGGACTTCGTCGCTGAAAGCTGCCACAGTCTCCTGGGCGGAACCTTCGGGGTCCTCGATGTGCGCGTACATGAGGTCGATCCGGTCCCGGCCGAGCCTTTCCAGGCTGCGCGCGGTGGACTCTCGGACGACCTTGGCCGACAGTCCTTCGCGGTTCTCCACGTACGTGGTGCCCGGGGCTGCCGGGCGGGCGCCCAGCTTGGTGGCGACGGTGAGTTCGTCGCCTATGCCCCGGCTGCGCAGCCAGCGGCCCACCAGGTGTTCGCTCTCCCCGTTCCAACCGCCGTCGGTGCCGTAGTTGTTGGACGTGTCGACGAACGTTCCGCCCGCCTCCGCGTAGCGGTCGAGGATCCTGAACGAGGTCTCCTCGTCGGTCCGCCACCCCATGAGCATGGTGCCCAGTGCCAGCACGCTCACCTCGCGGCGGGTGGTGGGGCCGGTGCCGATGGTGCGGTATCGCATGGCGTTCCTCCTGTCGGTGGGCCGCTCTTCGCGGCCCCTCGAACGGGAGTCTGGGACATGGAGCGCGCTCCAGATCAAGCCTTACCGAAAGGTTTCCTTCCGGATGCTGTGGTTCGCTGGCCGCCGCGATCAGAAGTCGAGCGCTGATTCCGGCGGCAGTCCGTGGAGCCGTCCTCGCGTGCGCATGCGCCGCAGGTGGATCTGGCGGCTGAGCCGGATGAGGGGCCGGATGAGCAATTCCACGCTGCCCGCCAGGAAGCACCATGTTCCGAGGGTCATCTGGTCCGGGAAGAAGAACAGGATGCTGCCCGCGATGAACCACAGCGCGATAAGGATGTCGTTGGCGATGCTCACCGCCTCGTAGCGCTGCCGGATGACCAGTTCGTGGTGGCCGATCCGCATGACCAGGGGGCGCTCCGGTTTGTGCTCGGCCATACTGGCACCCTCCGACAGTCCGTCCTCGTGTATCCACCATCCTCCACGTCCGGGTCCCGCCATACCTGCAACGGGACCGGTGTCGGCGCGTTGACCAGGCCGGTCTGTAGGGTGTTCCGGATGACACGACGGGGGAGTGGCGGGCATAACGAGCGGGACGAGGGCACGGGGCACGAGGCGGTCGCGCCTCCGCCACGGGCGCGGGCCGCCATGGTCTCTGTGGCCGCCGCTGGGAGTACCGCTGCCGCCGTCGCCGCCGCGTGGATCATGATCGGCCCGACGGGCTTCGTCTTCGCCTGGATCGCGCACTTCGTGCTGATGGCCGGGGTCTCCGTAGCCCTCGACGCTCGCAGCAGGCCGCTCGAACACCCGTGGTTCCGAGTACGCCGCTGGGAAGTCCCCCTGTACGGGAGGCTCGGCGCGCGGTTGTACGGGCGGGCCCTGGACGCGGTCGGGTGGAACAGGGTCGTCGAGCGCGGCCGCGGGTTCGACGGCACACGGGCAGGGTTGACCGGCCTCGACCAGCACACTCGGAGCTCGGAGGCCGGGCACCTGCTGTGCCTGGTGGTTGCCTCGGTCCTGGCCGCGGCGGCCGTATCCATGGGCTCCTGGGCGGGTGCACTGTGGCTGGTGGGCCTAGGGGTCCTCCTGCACGTGTACCCGGTCATGCTCCAACGGCTGCTCCGCGTGCGGATCCAGGTCCTGGCCGGGCGTACACAATCTACGTCGTAAAGGTAGCGGTTCCAGTCATGCCACACCATCCAGTCGAGGCAACCTCAGCTCAGCTGTGCCCCAAAGCCCGCAGCAGGTAGGGGAGCAGTCGTTCGGCGATATCGCTGCCCGGGCTGGTCTCGGGATCGCCGCTTGCCTGCGGCGGGACGAGGAAGGTGTGGCTGACCATCGGGCCGATGACCATCTCCGCCACGACCAGCGGATCGTCCACCGGCGGGATCTCCTCGCGCTGCACACCTCTCTCCAGCAGGGCGAGGACCCGTTCCTGCAGGGGGAGCACGAAGTGCTCGAAGAGTACGTCGGCCAGCGCCCGGTTGTGGGCGGCTTCCCCGAGCACGGCGCGCAGTAGACGGCCCGAAGAGCCTTCCAGCGCGGTGGCCTTGTCGTGCAGGAGTTTACCCAGGTCCGAGCGGAGGGAGCCGGTGTCGGCATCGGGGCCCAGGTTCTCGGCCCAGGCCTGTGCGGCCCCCACGACCAGGTGTTCCTTGGACCGCCAGCGGCGGTAGAGGGTGGCTGTGGAGACCCCTGCCCGGCGGGCCACGGCGGCGGTGGTCAGGCCGCTGTATCCGTGCAGCTGGAGTTCGGCGAGGGTCGCGTCCATCAGCGCGCGGTCCCGGCTCACGTCCCGCGGCCGGCCCCGGTTGGGTGCCTTTGCGGTGGTGTCCGGCAGATGGTCCGTCGTCATGGGTGAATCTTATGCCAGTTCACCTATTGGAAACGAAACATTTTCGTTTAGCATTGTGGCATGGCCAACACCCAGACTCCTGAACCCCTGACGCTGACCACCGAGATCCCGCCGATCGTCGCGAAGCTGCGCGCCACCTTCGACAGCGGCCGCACCAAGCCGCTCTCCTGGCGCCGCGCCCAGCTGCGCGCCCTACGGCGCATGCTCACCGAGGAGCGCACCACCCTGGAGAGCGCGCTCAAGACCGACCTGGGCAAATCCTCCGTGGAGGCCCACACCACCGAGATCGGGTTCGTGGTCAACGAGATCGACCACACGCTCAAGAACCTGGCCTCCTGGTTGCGCCCGCAGCGCGTGTCCGTGCCGATGAGCCTGGCCCCGGCCAAGGCCCGCCGAGTGCGCGAACCCCTGGGCACCGTGCTGATCGTCAGCCCCTGGAACTACCCGATCAACCTGGCCCTGTCCCCTCTGGTCGGTGCGATCGCCGCTGGCAACAGCGCCGTCGTCAAGCCCAGCGAGATCTCCCCGGCCACCTCGAGCGCGCTGGCCGACCTGATCCCGCGCTACCTGGACAGTGAAGCGATCGCCGTGGTGGAGGGCGGCATCGCGGAAAGCACCGCCCTGCTGGAGCAACGCTTCGACCACATCTTCTACACCGGGAACTCGGCGGTGGCACGCATCGTCATGTCCGCCGCGGTCAAGCACTTGACGCCGGTGACCCTGGAACTGGGCGGCAAAAGCCCGGCGGTCGTCGAACCGGGTGTCGACCTGGCCACCACGGCCCGCCGACTCGCCTGGGGCAAGTACACCAACGCGGGCCAGACCTGCGTGGCGCCCGACTACGTGCTCGCCGTCGGGGACACCGCCGAGGAGCTCCAGAAGGAGCTGGCCGAAGCCATCAGTGAGATGTTCGGCTCCGACCCCGCGCAGAGTGCCGACTACGGGCGCATCATCAACGAGCGCCACTTCGAGCGGCTCAGCGCGCTACTGGACAGTGGCGACGTGGTCGCGGGCGGCCGGACCAACCGCGAGAACCTCTACATCGCGCCCACCGTGCTCGGCAACGTCCAGCCGGACACCCCGGTGATGGCGGAGGAGATCTTCGGGCCGATCCTGCCGGTCGTGCGGGTCCCGGACCTGGACGCGGCGATCAGGTTCGTCAACGAGCGCGACAAGCCCCTGGCCCTGTACGGCTTCACCAACTCCGAGGCCACCAAGCGCCGGCTGACCACCGAGACCTCCTCGGGCGGCCTGGGCTTCGGCCTGCCGATCGCCCACCTGGCCGTGCCGGACCTGCCCTTCGGCGGGGTGGGGGAGAGCGGCATGGGCGCCTACCACTCGGCGGCGTCCATCGACACGTTCTCCCACACCAAATCGGTCCTGGACAAGTCCCTGCTGATGGACACCATGCGGGTGGCCTACGCACCCATCACCCAGGTCAAGGAGAAGATCCTGCGGAAGATGCTCTGACGGGGGTCCTGCAGGACTCTGTCTACTTGGACCGGGCGTCGGTGTAGGCCGTGCCCGGTTCGAGTTCGTCGTCGAACAGGTCGCTGACCGTCACGAACTCGTAGTCCTCGTCCTCCAGCTCCTCGAGGACGTCGGGGATGGCGTCGACGCTGGTCTCGTGGATGTCGTGGAACAGGACCACACTGCCGTCGGTGGTCTCGTCCAAGGTGACGTCGAGGATCTTGTCGCTGTCGCGGCTCTGCCAGTCCAAGGTGTCCACGTCCCACAGCAGCACGGGGTGGTCGATGGCGTCGCGGGCGGTGTCGTTGAGCGCCCCGTACGGCGGCCGCATGGTGCCGGGGTCCTCGCCGGTGATCTCGCTGATGGCCTCGTCGGTGCGGTCGAGGTCCTCCTCGATCTCCTCGGCGGAGATCGTGGTCAGGTCGGCGTGGTCCCAGGTGTGGTTGCCGACCTCGTGGCCGTCCTCGGCCATGCGCTCCACCTCATCGGTGAAGCTGTCCACGTTGGAGCCCAGCACGTAGAAGGTGGCCTTGGCGTCGTGCTCGTCGAGCATGTCGAGCAGCTCGTCGGTGTACTGGCCGGGGCCGTCGTCGAAGGTCAGTGCCACACACTTGTCCTCGGTGCAGTCCGGGGTCTCGTCGGCGGGTGCGGCCGCGGCGGGTGCCGCAGGCCCCACGACGAGCCCCGAGGCGATCAGAAGCCCGCTGACCGCGGCGAAACGGGTTTTGTGCATCAAAGAGGTAACGTTCACGCGTCGAAATGTATGCGACTCGGGCGTGTAGGGCAAAGATAAAGCCAGGTCAGAGTCCTAGAGTGAGCAAGGACTCTTTACGGTGGCCCGGGAATGGATTGCGCCGATCCCGCCCTGTCCGGCGATCGGAGGGATCGGCGGGTGGTGGTTGCGTTCTAGGCGGCCTTGACCCGCTTGGCTGCGAGCCGTTCCTTCTTGGGCCAGCGGACCTTGGTGGCCCAGCCGAACTTCTCGAACATCCAGATGACCCGGGCGGAGATGTCGATCTGGCCCTTGAGCACACCGTGGCGGGCGCAGGTCGGGTCGGCGTGGTGCAGGTT